>NZ_JBHZAG010000098.1:0-35588 GCF_042754125.1 Amycolatopsis sp. NPDC059235 | reverse complement strand
GTTTGCAATGGATTCTTCCCCGCTTGTAAAAACACCCCCGCGCCGTAGTCACAATCAAGCTTCGGGGTGCCCGTCTCACCACCCGAACGCAATGTCGCCGCCAGGCGACGAGCCGAATGAGAAATCACCCAACCCCGAGATAAGCCTCCTTGATACTGATATCAGCCAGCAACTCCTGCCCAGTACCAGTCTTGGTAATCTGCCCAGTCTCCAGCACATAAGCCCGATGCGCCCGAGACAACGCCTGCTGCGCGTTCTGCTCGACCAGCAGCACGGTCGTCCCCTGCCGATTGATCTCCGTGATAATCCGGAAAATCTGCTGAATGAACTGCGGCGCCAACCCCATCGAAGGCTCGTCGAGCAACAGCAACCGAGGCTTGGCCATCAACGCCCGCCCGATGGCAAGCATCTGCTGCTCGCCCCCGGACATGGTCCCGCCGACCTGAGTCTTCCGCTCAGCCAGCCGCGGAAACAACTCGAACACCCGATCAAAATCAGGCTGCAGATTCTTCCGGTCCTTGCGCGCATAAGCGCCCATGTCCAGATTCTCGAGCACCGTCATGCCAGGGAAAATCCCCCGGCCCTCCGGCGCCTGAGAAATCCCGCGAACCACCCGCAAATCCCCGCGCAGCCGCGAAATGTCCTCGCCGTCAAACCGGATAGCACCGCCGGAAATCGGCCGGATGCCGGAAATCGCCCGCATAGTGGTCGATTTGCCGGCACCGTTCGCCCCGATGAGGGTGACGATCTCGCCCTCGTTCACCGTGATGGACAACCCGGACACGGCCTGGATCCGTCCGTAGTGGACCGAAACGTCAGAAAGCTCAAGCAACGTCATCGTCGGGAACTCCCAGGTAAGCGGCGATCACGGCGGGGTTCTCCCGGATTTCGGCGGGAAGCCCGTCGGCGATCTTCTTGCCGAACTCCAGCACCACGATCCGGTCGGTGACACCCATGACGAGCTTCATGTCGTGTTCGATCAGCAGGACGGTGTAGCCGTCGTCGCGGATCGTCCGGATCAGCCCCATGAGCTCTTCCTTCTCCGCCGGGTTGAACCCGGCGGCAGGCTCGTCGAGGCACAGCAGCTTCGGCTCGGTGGCCAAGGCCCGCGCGATCTCCAGCCGCCGCTGATAGCCGTACGGCAGGTTCTTCGCGCGGTCCGCGGCCCGGTCGGCGATGCCGACGAATTCCAGCAGCGCCATGGCCTTCTCGATCGCCTGCTTCTCCTCGCGGTGGTGCCGCGGGACCCGCAGGAGCGCGCCGAGCAGGCTCGTCTTGTGCCGCGCGTCGGTGCCGACGACCACGTTCTCCAGGGCGGTCATCTCGGAAAACAGCCGGATGTTCTGGAACGTCCTGGCGATGCCGAGCTGGGTGATCCCGTGCCGCGACGTCTTGCCGAGCGGTTTGTCCTCGAGCAGCACCTGCCCCGAGGACGGCCGGTAGACGCCGGTCATCGCGTTGAAGCAGGTGGTCTTGCCCGCGCCGTTCGGCCCGATCAGGCCGAGGATCTCGCCGCGCCGGATCTCGAAGGACACCGAGTCCAGCGCCACCAGGCCGCCGAAGCGGACGGTGACGTCGTCGACCTTGAGCAGCGTCTGCCCGTAGTCGGCCTGGATCTCCCGGTCCGGCGCGACGACCTCGGCGACCTCGGCCTCGTGTTCGGCGAGCTCGTCGGCGGTCATGTTCGCGACCTCGGCCACGAGGCCGCCCTCGGCCGGGACCTCGGGCCCGTTTCCGTTGCCAGGGACCGTCATGCCTTCTCCCCCGCGTTGTCGGACGCCAGCGAACCGTCGCTGCTGACCTGCTCGCCCTTGCCGAGCAGCCGCTGGTACGCCTGCCTGCCGTACGCGAGCAGCCGCTGCCGCGCGCCGAGGAGGCCCTGCGGGCGAAAGATCATCAGGATGATCAGCGCGAGTCCGAAGATCAGGTACTTGTACTCCGCGATCGCCTGGAACCGCAGCGGCACGTAGGCCACCACGATCGCGCCCAGCAGCACGCCGACCTTGTTGCCCGCGCCGCCGAGAATCACCGCGGCCAGGAACAGCATCGACGTGACCACGTCGAACTTCTGGTTGTTCACGAAGCCCAACTGCCCCGCGTACAGCGCGCCGGAGAGGCCGCCGACCGCGGCGCCGCCGACGAACGCCCAGATCTTGAACTTGAACGTCGGCACACCCATGATCTCGGCCGCGTCCTCGTCGTCGCGGATCGCGACCCACGCGCGGCCGACGCGGCTGCGCTCCAGGTTCCCGACCACGAACAGGATCACGATGATGATCGTGACGCAGAGCCAGTACCACGGGATTCCGTCGGTGTTGTTGAACAGCGGGCTGCCGTCGGCCTTCGAGCCCGGCGGATGCCCGACGCCCTGGAAACCGCGGTTGCCGCGCAGCGGGTCGATGTTGTCGGCCAGCAGGCGCACGATCTCGCCGAAGCCGAGGGTGACGATCGCCAGGTAGTCGCCCCGTAGTCGCAGCGTCGGCGTCCCGAGGATGACCCCGAAGATCATCGTGACCACCATCGCGATCGGCAGCACGACGAGGAACGGCAGCTTCGCCAGCGACGAGTCCGGACTCGTGAAGAGCGCCATCACGTACGCGCCGATCGCGAAGAACCCGACGTAGCCGAGGTCGAGCAGACCGGCCTGGCCGACGACGATGTTGAGCCCGATGGCGACCAGCGCGTAGCGGGACACCTCGAACATCGCGATCGGGAAGTCGTAACCCGGCTGGGTGGTGATCAGCGGCGGGTTCAGCACCGGCAGCAGGTAAACCAGCGCCACCAGCGGGATCAGCACGCCCCACTGCTGGACCCGGGACAGCCGGTTCCACCAGTCCGAAACGGGACGGCGGCGCGCCTTCGCCGGAGCGGCGGGCGGCGTCGTAGTCGTCGTCATACCCGTGCCTTTCCGAGCGATTCGCCGAGAATGCCGGTCGGGCGGAACATCAGGATCAGCACCAGCAGGGCGAACGCGACGACGTCGCGCCACGCGCCGCCGAACAGCGACTGCCCGTAGTTCTCCACGACCCCGAGCAGCAGCCCGCCGAGCAGCGCGCCGCGCAGGTTGCCGATGCCGCCGAGCACCGCGGCGGTGAACGCCTTGATGCCGAGGATGAAGCCGCCCTGGTACGAGGCGCCCTGCGGGATCTTCATCATGTAGAACAGCGCCGCCGCGCCGGCCAGCAGGCCGCCGATGAGGAACGTGAGCGTGATGACGCGTTCTTTGTTGACGCCCATCAGCGTCGCGGTGTCCGGGTCCTGCGCCACCGCGCGGATGCCGCGGCCGAACTTGGTGCGGTTGACGAACATGTCCGTGCCGACCATCAGCAGGATCGACGCCACCACGGTGATGATGGTGACGATCGTGACGCTGCCGCCGAAGATCGTGAAGACCTCGTCGTTGCGCAGCAGGCGGATGCTGTTCTCCGGGTTGCCGCCGCGCCAGATGAACAGGATCTGCTGCAGCACGAAGGAAGCGCCGATCGCGGTGATCAGGAAGACCAGCCGGGGCGCCTTGCGTTTGCGCAGCGGCCGGTAGGCCACGCGTTCCAGCACGACCGCGGTGCCGCCGGACACCGCCATCGACGCGATGAGCGCGAGCAGCAGGAAGCCGATCAGTTCGAAGATCGGCAGATCGGGGGTCGCGCCGGAGCGGAAACCCAAGCCGTAGAAGGTGAACCACGTCGCGAAGGCGCCGTAGATGAACACCTCGGAGTGGGCGAAGTTGATGAGTTTGAGCACGCCGTAGACGAGGGTGTAGCCCAGCGCCACGAGCGCGTAAATGCTGCCGTAGGAAAGACCGTCGATCGTGTTGTCCCAGAACTGGTTCAGGAACGAATTCACGTCGAAGGTGATCCAGCTGCCGCCGCCCTGCGCGAGGACGAGCGAACTGAGGTCAGGGGTCATCGACACACTAGTTCTCCATGTGGGTCCGGGGTGCGGGCGAGGCGGGATCAGCCGCCTGGCCCGCACCCCGGTACTGGAACCGAAAGCGGTGAGCTACTTGATCTCGGTGTTGCGGACGATCTTTCCGTTGTCCACCTTGTAGGTCCACACGGTGGTCGCGGACAGCTCGCCGTGGTCGTCCCACTTGAAGTGCTTCGTGATGCCCTGGCCGTCGTAGGTCTTCACGAAGTCCAGCAGGTCGGCGCGGGTCTTCTTGCCGGCGTCGATGCCCTTCAGCAGGATCGTCGCGACGTCGTAGGCCTCGGGCGAGTAGGTGCCCGGGTCGACGCCGGTCGCCGCCTTGTAGGCGTCGGTGAACTTGGTGAACTGGTCGGCCGGGACACAGGGGCAGGTGAAGTACGCGTTGGCCGCGGCGTCGCCGGCGCCCTTCACGAACAGGTCGTCCTTCACGCCGTCCGGGCCGACGAACTTCGCCTTGACGCCGGCGTCGTTCAGCTGCTGCGCGAACGGAGCGGCTTCCTGGTAGTAGCCCGAGTAGAAGATCGCGTCCGGCTTCTCGCCCTTGATCTTGTTGACCACGGCGGAGAAGTCGGTCTGCTTCGTCTTGACCTTGTCCTGGCAGCTCGCCTTGTCGCCGAGCGCCTTGATGGTCGAGGCGGCGAGGCCGGTGCCGTACTCGGAGTCGTCCTCGATCACGCAGACCTTGCTGGCCTTGAGCTCGCCGGTGATGAACTTCGCGGCGGCCGGGCCCTGCGCGTTGTCGTTGCCCAGTGCGCGGAAGAAGGTCTTCCAGCCGTTCTGGGCGAGCGACGGGTTGGTCGCGGACGGGGTCACGGCGACGAGGCCCGCGGAGTTGAAGATGTTGCCCGCGGCCTTCGACTCGCCCGAGAACGGGAGGCCGATGACGCCGATGATGCCCGGGGTGTTGACGATCTGGGTCACGATGCCCGGCGCCTTGTCCGGGGTGCCCTCGGTGTCGAACTGCTCCAGCTTGACCTGGCAGCCCGGGTTCGCCTTGTTGTGCTGGTCGACCGCCAGCTTCGCGCCCTTGAGGATGTTCTGGCCAAGGGCCGCGTTCGCGCCGTTGATCGTGCCGGCGTAGGCGATCGAGGTCGGCGCGCACTGCGCCTTGCCGTCTCCCGCCGGGTCCGCCGCGTTGGCCGCCGCCGACGGGGCCGCGGCCTGCGGCGCGCCGCTGTCGCCGCCCGAGTCACCGCCGGTCCGCGCCGAGCAGGCGCCAAGGGAGATGACTCCCGCCGCGGCCAGCACGATGACCTTAGTGAGTCGTGCTCTCTGCACTCGTTCCTCCAAATGCCACCCGACACGCTCCCGTGGAACGGCGGGTCCCTGCGTGGGACTTCGACTGGGCGCTGAACGTAGCCGCCGGGTGAGGTGTTGCACAGAGTCACAGCGAGTCTTGTATCCACATCGTGACGGTCGTCACGAGAATTAACGGACGATTTACACTCGATCGTCTTATTGCAACGACCGAGTGAATGACTCTTCGTGTCCGAGCACCCCTCGAAAGGACCTTGACCAGACGCCTGATCAATGGGGGCAGTCTAGGAACATCCCCTCCGTCACCGTGACCGACACCACGATGCCCCGGCCTCCAAGGTAGCAACCTTGCCCTTTCGCGCAGGGCAGATCAACCCGCACGGGTGGGTCCGGCACCGGTGCGGCGAAAGGGTTTTCGCTGGTCAGCACCCCAGTTTCGGCGCGACACGGCGGGCCGGGACGGACGCGGCGAAACGGGCGAAGTCCCGCTGGGCGGGAGCGCACTCCGGGTCCGGCCGGTCACTCTCCGGCGCGGTTTCCGATTCCGGGCAACGAAAAAGCGGGCGCGACCCCCTGGTCACGCCCGCTTTTTCAGTGCCTGTTGCTCAGCCGATGCTTTCGACGACCGCCTCGGCGACGGCCTTCATCGTGGTGCGCCGGTCCATCGCGGTGCGCTGGATCCAGCGGAACGCGTCCGGCTCGGTGAGCCCCTGGCGGCTCATCAGCAGGCCCTTCGCCCGGTCGATGACCTTGCGGGTCTCGAGCCGGTCGGTGAGCCCGGCGACCTCGGCCTCGAGGGCCTGCAGCTCGGAGAACCGGCTGACGGCCAGCTCGATGGCGGGCACGAGGTCGCGTTTGGCGAACGGTTTGACCAGGTACGCCATGGTGCCCGCGTCGCGGGCCCGTTCGACGAGGTCGCGCTGGCTGAACGCGGTGAGAATGACGACGGGCGCGATCCGGTCGCCGGTGATCCGCGCGGCCGCCTCGATGCCGTCGAGCTTCGGCATCTTGACGTCGAGGATCACGAGGTCCGGCTTGAGGTCGGTGGCCAGCGCGATGGCCTCCTCGCCGTCGCCGGCCTCGCCGACCACCTCGTAGCCCTCTTCGCGCAGCATTTCCACCAGGTCGAGCCGGATGAGCGCCTCGTCTTCCGCGACGAGCACCCGTCGCTGCGGCACGCCGGCGGCGGCACCGTTCGACTCGGCAGCCTGTTCGGTCACCGGTGTCCTCCTGAAGGCTCGGCGGGACGTCTTCGACACGCGGTCACCCGCGAGAGCCCAGCGTACCGGGACCGATCCAGATCCCACGATGGCGTTCACCACGAAGTGGCGGGAGACACCCAGCCCCGGCCGCAAGTCGATCACCGTCGATCACCGGACCCGGTCGGCGGGCGGGAAGACGGATCCCGTAGAGTTTCCGGTACTACGGCCCCGTAGCCCAACTGGCAGAGGCAACGGATTCAAAACCCGTCCAGTGTGAGTTCGAATCTCACCGGGGCTACTTACTCCAACCAGCAAAATCTTTCACTGACCCGGCGAAATTCTGGGACAAGCAGATCATCCGACGACCGGCAGTGACCGGTGCGCCAAATGCCGGAATCCGGCGACGGCCCCCCGCCGCGCCGGGCCGCGTGACCGAACCACCCGTGGCAACCCCGTTCCGTTCCGGCGGCTCGAGCAGTTAATCGGCCCACGAATCGCGGAGCCGTTCAGGCTGGGGTCTTCGGAATCTTCATCCCTTTCGACAGGGCGTCGTTCGCGCACGTACTGCTCGACCGACCGTGCCTTCCGGCCGGTGATCTTCTCCACGACCGGCGTCGACCGGTTCTGGCGGTCGGCTCGGTGCAGCGCGGCCATCGTCGCGATGTGCTGGCGCACATGGGGAGTGAGCCCAGAACGGGCAAGCTGGTCGTTCCACTCGCCCTCCGACACCTGCACCGCGCGGGCGAGTGCCCGGGAGTTACTGCGGCGATCCCCTCGACGGTTAGCACTTCCGGGCCGGTGAGTTCGCACACCTAGCCGATACGGCGCTGCGGCGATCGGCGAAGTGCGACCGGTTCCGAACGGCAGCGCCAGCACGGTGAACAACGGATTGCCCAGGAACACCGTCGGCCGGATGGTCGCCCCGCACGAAGACCTCGAAGGCACCCGGCCGGTCATCGCCGCCGCGAAAGCGCTCGTCGCCCCGGCACGGGCGGGAACGCATTCTCGCCTCGGCCGCGATCGCGGTCTCCCGCACCGGGTTCGCGGCCGCGGGCATCGAAGAGATGGGCAGTGCCGCGGGTGTCTCCGGACCTTCGCCCTACCGTCATTTCGACTCGAAGACCGAACTGCCCGAAACGCCGGCCCGCCAGCGCGAAGACTGGCTGTGGCGAGGCCGACCTCTGCCACCGGCCCGCGGCCGACCCGTCCGACCGGCTGCGCTCGCTGACCGAAGCCTTCGTCGCCGCGTCCGTCCGCGCACCCGAAATCGTCGGCGTCTGGGCAACCGAACGCACCCACCTCCCGGAACCGGTGCGGCAGTCGGTCGGAACCTCGATCAACGCGTTTCACACGGCGTGGAGCACCGCGCTGGCGCGAGAGTCCGCCCGGATCTGCCGGTCGCCGCCTCCGGCCGGAGAGTCGCGCTGGTCGTTCAAATCGTCGAGGACGCGGTCCGCATCCGACGCCTGGACAACGCCCAAAAATCTCACGCCGGAAACAGCAGGCTGGCCAGCAAAACGTGCACCGTCGTCCCGCCGACGATGCTCAGGACCGCGTTGCGGCGCCATAGATGCAGGCCGATCGTCACCGCCAGCGCGACGGTCGGGGCGACGGCGCTCGTGGACGTCCACGACACGTCGCGAAGGCAGTAGACGAGGAGGATCACCATCACGCCCGCCGGCATGCGGGTGCTCAGGTATCGCACGGTCCGGCTGGCGCGCAACGGTGCCAGGACTGCGAACGGGAGCGCGCGCAATCCCCAGGTGACCGCGGCGGATACGGCGACCGCGGCGAGCAGGTAGGCGGGGTCAGGCATTGCTCAGGCTCCGTTCGGCCACGACGGAGCGGACGACCAGTCCTCCGACGAACAGCAGGAACGCCGCCAGGAGCAACTGGCCGGGGAAGACCACGCGGGCCACGACCGCGCTCAGCGCGGCCAGGATCGGAGTCGGCAGGTCGCCCTTGCGATCGCGGACCGCGTCGAGCGCGAGGACGACGAACAGGGCCGTCATGGCGAAGTCCAGGCCGACGACGCCGCTGGGGATCAGCGAGCCGAGCAGGCCGCCCAGTGTCGCGCCGCCGACCCAGAACAGGTGCAGGAACAGTTGCAGCCACAGGATTCGCGCGCCGTTCCACTCGCGGGCAGCGTCTGTTGTGGACAGTGCGTACGCCTCGTCGGTGAGGGCGAAAGTGCTGTACGCGCGTGCCCTGCGGCCGCGCACGCGGTGCAGCGGGAAGGAAAGGGCGTAGAAGACGTGGCGGACGTTGACCAGGAACGCCGAGAGCCCGATCGACACCAGCGGAGCGGCCGCGGCGGCCAAACCGATGAGCAGGAACTCGAACGAGCCCGCGTAGATGAAGGTCGTGAACACCGTCGCCCACCACCAGGCGAGGCCCGAATGCGTGAGGAACGCGCCGAAGGCGAGGCCGAGCGGGACCAGGCCGATGCCGACGGACCCGCAGTCCTTCAGCGCGGCCAGAGTGGGCGGGCGATCACGAACAGCCAGGTCGGAGACGGTTTCCACCCTTGGAACACTACGTCAGCTCTCGGCTAATTTGGTGTCCGATCATGGCGTTACGATGGGCCGGTGAGCAATGTAGTTAGGCTGGACGCGCTCGATCGGGATATTTTGTTTCACCTGCGTCAGGACGGCAGGCTGACCAACGTCGAACTCGCCAAGAGGGTCGGGCTCACCCCTCCCCCGTGCCTGCGCCGGGTCAAGCGCCTCGAAGAGGCCGGGGTGATCGCCGGCTACCGCGCGGTGATCGATCCCGAAGCCGTCGGCCGGGGGCTGGAAACGCTCATCGACCTCGAGGTCTACGCGACCGACCGGGCGACCATCGAGGCGCTCGAGGACACGATCGCCTCCTACGAGGAAGTCATCGAGTTCCGGAGGCTCTTCGGCCGCCCGGACTACTTCATCCGCGTCGCGGTCGCCGACCACGCCGCCTACGAGGAGTTCCAGACCCGGAAGCTCTCGGGCCTGCCCGGCGTCCTGCGGGTCACGTCCCATCTGACGATGAAGAAAATCAAGGGCGACGCCTGACTCCGGTCGCCTCGACCGCCGAGCGGGCCGGCGAACAGGCTCGTCGGTCCATGCCCGAACCGGTGCCGTGAGCGAGGCGTTCCGTCAGGCCAGTTCGAGCAGCAGCGCCGCGAATTGTTCCGGCGCCGACCAGAACGGCGAGTGTCCTCCGTCGATCTCGCGGGCCTCGGCGCCGAGCAGTTCCTTGGCGCGGGCGGCGTTCCAGTCGCAATTCACCGCGCGGTCGTCGCGACACGACACATACGTGGTCGGCACGCGGCGCTGCGGCAGGTCGGGGCAGATTTGCTGGCCCACGGTGTTCGCGCTGGGGCGCAATCGGCTGACCGCATCGGCGGCGTCCGCCGGGGCACAGTCGTGGTACAGCACCTCGGTCGCGTCGGCGGGGGCCAGGACCACGCAGCCGGATTCGTTCACGACGGCGTTCGCGACCGCCTTCTGCAGCGGCTCGGCCAGCGGCACCGCTCCGTCGTCCGACAGTGCCGTGCCGGGTTTGCGCAGCAGGGCGGCGAGCAGGATCAGGGAGCGGACCGCCGGGTTGCCGGTCGCCAGCGGGGCCACCATGCCGCTCATCGAGTGCGCGACGAGAACGACGTCGGACCGGCTGCGGAGCGCGTCTTCGATCACCGCCAGGTACTCGTCCTGGCCTGCCTCGGCGTTGTCGCACGGCAGCGACGGGCAGATCACCGCGTGCCCGCGCGCGATCAGGTGCTCGCTCACCCGCTCCCAGCACCACGGGCCGTGCCAGGCTCCGTGGATCAGGACGAACGTGGTCGGCTTCTCGGCGCTCATGATGATCACGCTATCCACGCCCGCGAGGGCGCTGGAGACCGCTTGGCTCCGGCGGGTTCGTTCTCTGCCCGAATGAACACCTGCGGGCTACTGCGCTGGAGAAGCCGTCCGGACTGTGTCTTCCAGCAGCGCGAGGGCACGTTCGACGTCCTTGCGGTCGGTTTCGCTCAGAGTGGACAGAAGCGCTTCTTCCCGGTCCAGGTGTCCTTCGAGGACGCGGTCGATGAGCTTGCGGCCGGCGGCGGTCAGTTCCGCGTAGCTGACCCTGCGGTCGGCCGGGTGGTCGCGGCGGCGGATCAGGCCGTCGCGTTCGAGTGCGTCCAGCCGTCCGGTCAGCGCGCCCGAGGTGACGAGTGCGGAGGCGGCCAGTTCGGACGGCGTCTTCCGGTAGGGACGGCCGCCTCGGCGCAGGTTGCACAGGATGTCGAACGAGCCCGGGGTCAGGCCGTACGAGGCAAGGTAGCCGCGGAGGCTGCCGGCGGCGAGGTCGGCGATCCGCCGGACTCGGCCGAAGATCGCGATCGGCGAGGCGTCCAGGTCCGGACGTTGCCGCGCCCAGTCCGCGACTACCTGATCGACCGGGTCCATCGTCATCGACTCCTTGTTCGCCAGAGTGGGAGAAGGAGCCTATCCGGTGTTCGCGCGACGCCGCGTCCGTCCTAACGGGACTCTTCCGGCACCGCGGGCAGAGCGGCCGCGGCGGGTGCCTTTCCGGCCGGGCCGCGGCCGCGGAGGAGCACGACTGCGCCGAGCAGCGTGAGCAGCTGCGTCGCGGCAAGCAGTGCGTACCCGGCGGCGAATCCGTGGTCGCCGCCCGCGGCGATCGCCACGCCCATCAACGTGGGAAGCAGCGCCGAGACGAGATTGCCGACGCCGTTGATCAGGCCGTAGGCGCTCCCGACGGTGCCCGCCGGCGCGTATTGCTGCACCAGCGTCGGAATCGCCGGTCCCTGCAGGCCCCAGAACGCGTTGGCGAGGATCAGCGTCGCCGCGGCGAGCCAGCGCGAATCGGCGAGGGTCACGGTCGTCGCGCACAGGGCGGTGCCGACGCTGCCGATCACCAGCACGAGCGGCACACGGCGGGCGGGCATCCGGTCGATCAGGTATCCGCCGAGGAAACCGGATCCGAGGCTGACCACGAACGGCAGCGCCGACAGCGCGCTCATCTGCGCCAGCGAGAAATGCCGCGCCTGCAGCAAGTACGACGGAAGCCAGGAGGTGCTGCCCCACAGATAGCCGAGCGTGGCCACCTCGATCAGCAGGATCCAGCCGAGTTTGGGCGTGCGCAGCGCTCCGGCGAACCGCCGCAGCGCGGGCTGCCGCACGGACGTCCGATGCCGCGCGGCTCGGACGAACACGGCGACCAGCGGCAGCCCGACCACCAGGTTGAGGGCCGCGAGCAGGAGGAACGAGCCGTGCCAGCCGAAGTGCACGAGGGCGAAGGTGATCACCGGGATGCCCAGCGCCGTGCCCAGCGAAACGCCCATCGAGCTGACCGCGTTGGGCTTGCCCCACGCGCCTTCGGCGAAATTGTCCTTGACGTACATGGTCTTCAGCGAGAACAGCGGTCCTTCGCTGGCGCCGAGCAGGAACCGCAGCGTCAGCAGCACCACCGCGCCGCCGGCGTACGGGGACGCGAGCGTGAACAGCGCCCAGCACACCAGGCTGACGAGCAACCCGCGCCGCACGCCGAACACCGCTTCGTACCACGGGGTGATCAGCATGGCCGCGATTCCGTAGCCGGCAAGGAAAAGCGTCATCAGCGCGCCTTGCGCCGCCCGGTTGCCCGCGATCCCGAAGTGCTGCGTGAAGGCGGGATCGGTGATCAGGACGGACACATTGACCCGGTCGATGTAGGAGACCGCCACGACCACCAGGAGCGCCAGCACGCCCAGCCACGCGGACAGCGGCGTGCCGGGTCGGCGGTTTTCCCTCAGCACGGTCACGACGGTTCCTTTCCGGGCCGGACCATCGCGAGGCGGCCCGGACCGCGCGGACCCGCCGCGGCGCCGGACCGGCCGCCTCGGCCGGCGGGGTCGCCGGGAAGTATCTTTGCCCTAAGATGCTTGTGTCAAGCTATCCAGGCATGATCCTTTCGGAGGGCGAGTTCTCCTGGCAGGTCAGGGCGATGGGGCGAACGACGGGGCGGCGGGCACGACGGGACGGGGCAGCGGCGCGACGGCGCGACGGGCATGACGGCACGACGGCACGGCGGCACGGCGGCACGGCGGCACGGCGGCACGGCGCGGCGGGGACGACGGGACGGCGCGGCGGGCAATGATGCAGGGCGACGGGACGGGGGCAGAGACGAGGCCGGGCGACGGCGCAGGGCGATGAAGCGGGGCGGGCGACGAGGCGAGGCGACGGCGCGGGGCAACGGCCCGAGGCGATCAGGCAGGCGGTGATACCGGGCCGAACTCCCCCGGCGTGGCTCGCGGCGGGCTCGGTTCCGCAGGCACGACGACGAGACCGCGGAGGCCTGCGGTTGGCGGAGGGCGGAGAGCGGGGAGCATCCACACCGCACCAAGGAAGAGCGCCCCGACAAAAGAAGGGCTGAGCCCGCAGGCCCAGCCCTTCCCCTCGGTCGATCAGACCGGTGTCAGCCCCACACCGGTTCGCTCGCGGGGGCGAGCAGGTCGCTGACGTCGCCGGAGACGTCCTCGCCCGGCGCACCCCGCCGGAACAGCCGTCCGGGCGCGCCGCCGCTCGTGGACACGCCCGCGAGTTCCGCCCAGTCTCCGCGCACCCGCAGCCACGTGCCCTCGCGCAGGCCGAGCACCGGAATGTCGTTGCACTCGTGGAATTCCGCGAGCCTCTTCTCCCGGGTCTCCCCCATGTGCCTGCTGGCCGGGTCCGGGTCGACGTAGTGCGGGTTGAGCTGGAACGGCACCAAGCCCAGCGAGCTGAGGCTCGGCGGCTCGACGATGGGCATGTCGTTGGTGGTGCGCACAGTCGGGCCCGCGATATTGGTTCCCGCGCTGGCTCCGAGGTAGGGCATCCCCTCGGAAACCCTGTCCCGCAACGGTTCCAGCAGCTCGCGACGGTACAGCTCGGCCAGCAGGCGGAAGGTGTTGCCGCCGCCGGTGAACACCGCCGGAGCCGAGCGCACCGCGGCGACCGGGTCGGCGGCGGTGTGCAGCCCGCGTACCCGTACGCCGAGCGGCGCCACCGCGGTCGCGATGCGCTCGGTGTAGCCGTCGTGGTCGGCCAGCGCGAACGGCACGAACACCAGCTCGGTGCGCCCGTCGAGCACCTCGGCGACCGCGTCCCGCGCGTGTTCGAGCGGGTCGCGGCCGTGGTTGGTCGAGTTGGACAGCAACAGCAAGTCAGTCACGCGATTCTCCTCGGTTCGCCCGCCATTGTTCAGCAAGTCCGCAGCAGCCGGTCCAGGACCCGGACGGAGAACCGCAACGACTCCAGCGGCACCCGTTCGTCGACGCCGTGGAACAGCCGGTTGTAGGGCAGTTCCGGCGGGACGCGCAGCGCTTTGAACCCGAAGCCGCGGATGCCGAGCGCGGACAGCGCCTTGTTGTCGGTGCCGCCGGCGTTGCAGTACGGGGCGGGATGGCCGTCGGGATCCTCCGCGGTGATGGCCGCGCACATCGCGTCCACCAGCGGACCGTCGAAACCGCTCTCCATCGCGATGTCCCGATGGATGAACTCGCGGCGCACCGACGGAAGCAGCAGCTCGTCGATGGTGTCCAGCAGTTCCTGCTCGTACCCGGGCAGGAACCGGCCGTCGACCGCGGCGGTGGCCCGGCCGGGGATGACGTTGACCTGGTACCCGCCGGAGATCATGGTGGGGTTCGCCGAATTGCGCAGGATCACGTTCACCAGCTCCCCCACCCGGCCCATCCGCGCCAGGCTTCCGTCCACATCGGACGGATCGAAGGGGACGCCGAGCAATTCGCCCGCCCGTTCCAGCAGCGCCCGCACCGGTTCGATCAGCCGGATCGGGAAGCGGTGCCGTCCGATCCGGGCGAGCGATTCGGCCAGGTCGGTGACCGCGTTCTCGTCGTTCGGCGAGGAGCCGTGGCCGGCGCGGCCGGTGGCGACCAGACGCAGCCACGCCTGCCCGCGCTGCGCGCACTCGATCGGATACAGCCGGCTGCCGTTGCCGAGGTCGAACGACACGCCGCCGCCCTCGGTGATCGCCTCGCCCACGCCCTCGAACAGGTCCGGGCGGTTCTCGACCAACCAGTGCGAACCGAACTTCCCGCCGCCCTCCTCGTCGGCGAGGAAGCCGAACACGATGTCGCGCGGCGGTTTCTCGCCGGTGCGGCCGAATTGCCGCGCCAGCGCGAGGATCGCCGCGTCGAAGTCCTTCATGTCGATCGCGCCGCGGCCCCACAGCAGGCCGTCGGCGATCTCCCCGGAGAACGGCGGGACGCTCCACTCGTCGGCGTCCGCGGGCACCACGTCCAGGTGCCCGTGCAGGAGCAGCGCGGGCCGCGAAGAGTCCACTCCGGACAGTCGGGCGAACACGCTGGCCCGGCCGGGCGCGCTTTCCACGAGAGTCGGTTCCAGCCCGGCCTCGGCGAGTTTCTCCGCGACGTACTCCGCCGCGGGCCGTTCGGTCGCACCCGGGTTGGAGGTGTCGATCCGGATCAGGTCGCGGCAGAGGTCGACCACCTCGTCCTGTGCGCTGGTCACGCGGGCACCTCCTCGAGTTCCGCCGAGCCCACCGGACGGATCAGCCCGGCCCAGCCCAGCACCGTGTACAGGATCGCGGCGGTGAGCAGCGAGTTCAGCGCGGGAATGCCCCAGTGCACGAACTTGCCGACGCAGAACGCCGCCGCCCACACCGCGAGCGTCGCGGGCACCCAGACCGGCATCGTGGCGGGCACCCGCCCGGCCGCCCGGGTTTCCCGCAGCGGCGTGGAAAGCCGCCGCACCAGGAAGTACTCGGCCACGATGATCCCGCCCACCGGCGGGATCGCGACGCCCAGCAGCGACAGGAACGCGGTGAAGTGCTGCAGGAAGCCGACCGCGGACAGCACCGTCCCGGCGATCCCGATCACCAGCGTGACGACGCCGCGGTGCAGCGGACGGCCGAACACGGTCCGCACGAAGTTCACCACGCCCAGCGAAGAGCCGTACAGGTTCCAGTCGTTGATCTTCGCGGTCGCCAGCACCACCACGATCAGGCCGACGAAGCCCGAGGTGGACAGCACGATGTGGGTGACATCGGAACTCCCGACCAGGTGTCCGAGCAGCACGCCGGTCATGCCGACGATGTACTCCGACAGGACGATCGACGCCGAACTCTGCAGCAGGACGTGCCAGCCCTTGCGGTTGAACCGGGTCATGTCCGGGGCGACCACGGCGCCGGTCATGTAGCCGCCGGCGATGATCGTCGCCGCGGCCGGGATGGAAATCGCGGTCGCGGTCGGCGCGGCCGACATCAGCGCGCCCACCGAGTGCTCCGACAACGTGGAGATCACGCTCCACGCCACGAGCCCGAAGAACAGCGGCACCGCGATCTTCGCCAGCCACATCATGTACTTGAAGCCGTAGATCACCAGCAGCGTCAGCACCACGCCGGACACCGCGCACCACAGCCACACCGGCCCGCCGACCAGCGCGTTCATGCTCTTGCCGAAGATCCCGTTCTGCACGCCGAACCAGCCCACCAGGCTGATCGCGATCACCAGGCTCACCAGCGCGGACCCGTTGCGGCCGAACCCGGTGAACCGGGTCAGCATGGTCATCGTGAGGCCCTCGCGCTGCCCGGCGAGGCCGATCAGGAAGATCACCACCTCCAGGATCACCGCGCCGAGGGTGAACGCCCAGAACGCGTCGGAGAACCGCATCCCGACGCCGAGCGTCGCGCCGAGCACGAACTGGGACAGCGACCCGGACTGGGCGAGCCACTGCAGCAGCATCGACCCGAACCCGTAGCGGGCGTTCTCGGGGACGCGGCGCAGGGAGTAGTCGTCGTTGCCGATCCGCTTTTTGGCGTGCTTCGCGGGTTTCGTCGCGGTGCTCATCCGGCCACCTCCGTGCCCAGGGTTTGCAGGTGCGCCATCGAGCCGTAGCGGGTCTGCAGGTTGGCGAATTCCGTCTCGTCGTGGAAATGCAGGGTGCCCGCGCCGAACTGCTTCGCGACCTCGACCGCGTAGCGCGCGGCGGCGGCGATGTCCGTTTCGTGGCTCGCCCCGGTGGCGCAGCCGGCCACCGTCGCGGCCGACGTGATCGCCAGTCCGACCACCGGTGCGTCCGTCGCGGTCGCGGGCTGGAGGATCGAGTTCAGGTGGTAGACGCCGTTGCCGTAGGGCGTGATGTCCTGCGTGGTGATCGGGTAGGTCACCAGCGGCGCGCCGGTCACCGTCTCCAGCAGTTCGCCGAGGCCCTCGGAAACCCGCAGGATGTAGCCGCTGCGCACGGTCGGCGACAGCGCGAGCCCGCGGTGGTTGATCACCCGGTTGCCCTTGGTGGTGTCGATCGACAGCACGGCGGCCATCTCGGCGGAGAGCTCGTAGCTGTTCATCGTGGCGATGTCGACCGGCGAGTTCATGAACGGCACCGGGTCGTGCGGCAGCGTCGGCGCGTCCGGGCAGATGTGCGTGCCGATCAGCACGTCGCCGGCCAGCACGTCCCCGCGAGCCCGCATGGACAGCAGCTTGGCGGCGGCGGCCAGCGCGGCGGCGGCGCCGTCCCCGTCGGACACGAAGCCGGTCACCTCCGGCCGGGCACCGACTCCGCCGAGGCGGCCGACCACGCCGAGAGTGGGCGCGTGGCCGCCCGCGGTGCGGCCCCGGCTGCCGGGCACCCGCACCCGGACGAAGTCGGTCCGTCCGGCGTCGCCGGTCACCGTGGTGATTTCCGCGCCGCTGCCCGCGCCGCCGGCGACGGCGTCGAGGTAGGCGACGACCTCTTTCCCGGTCACCGCCGGGTCGTCGAGGATTTCGAGCAGTTCCAGGACGTGTTTGAGCATGTGGTTCCTCTGAAAGGTCAGGCCGCCGGGGGGGTCCGACCAGACTCAGCCCGCGCACACCGGCTTTACAAATATTTCCCGTTATTCGCACAATGGCCGGATGCCGGACCACGACGACCGCGCCACCCCGCCCGGCCTGCCGCAGACCGCGGACCGCGCGCTGCAGGTGCTGCTCGCGTTCGACCGCGCCCGCCCGGAATGGGGAGTCACCGCGGTGGCGCGCGAGTTCGGGCTGCACACGTCGATCGCGCAGCGGCTCCTGGCGGTGCTGGCGCATCGCGGTTTCCTCGTCCGAGACGACAGCACCCGCCGGTACCGGATCGGGCCCGCCGCCCTGCACCTCGGCCGGTTGTGGGACCGGGCCGGCGCGCTGGACCTGCTGGTGGTCCCGGTCCTCTCCGACCTCGCCGCCCAGACCGGGCACGCCGCCCTGCTGTCCCTGCCCGACGGCGCGCACACCCGGTGCGTGCTGGCCGCGGAAGGCACCGACGGGCGGCTGCGCGGCTATTCGCTGGTCGGCGAGCTGTATCCGGCGCACGCGGGCGCGACCAGCAAGGCGTACTTCGCGTTCCTGCCCGAAGAGGAGCGCGACCGGCTGTTTGCCGACCGGCCGATGGCGCGCTTCACGCCGGACACTGTCACCGACCTCGCCGTCCTGCGCGAGCAGCTGGCCGAGGTCGCCGACCGGGGCTGGGCGTTCACCACCGGCGAGTACGACACCGGCGTGGCGACGCTCGCGGTGCCGGTGTTCCTGCGTGGCGAACCGTACGGCAGCCTGTCGGTCGGCTGGTCCTCCGCCCGCTTCGACCACGATCCCGAGCAGTGGGTGGACCTGTTGCGGCGCGGGGCGGACCTGATCGAGCTGCGGCTCTCCCGGCCGGTTCCGCGCCGGTGAATGCCGTTGGCCGAGGCTCAGTCGCTGGCGTGGGCGGTGTTGTCGAGCCAGTGCTGGGCGAGGGCCGTGTCGCCGTCGACGGTTCCGCAGTCGGCGAGCGGGAGCCGCCGGGTCAGGAGGAAAAGCAGCGATTGCGCCGGGCCGGTCACGGTCACGTCGGCCTCGCGGGTGCCGGGCTGCCACGTCGCGCCGTCCGGCCGTCGTTCGACGGACCAGGCGTCCGAGGTGTCGGTGGCCAGCCACTGCAGGGTCTGCCCGGTGCCCCGGATGGCGTGCGCGGACTCGGACCGCTGCATTTCCCAGGTCGGCGAGGTGAGCATCGTCAGGTGGTTGGTGATGAGCGCGGCCGCGACGCCGGGATCGACGGTGAGCGGGTGGTTCGCCGCGTTGGCCGCGTCGAAGCCGTGGATGACCGCCTCGTTGAGCATGCTGGTCATCCAGAACTGCGTCCCGGACCGTGCGTCGCCCGAGGCGTTGAACACTGGCGCGTCGAACGCGTCGTCCGAGCATGCGCCGGCGACCCGTTGCGCGGATTCCGACAGCCAGGCCGGCCATTCGCGCGGATCGGCAGGCGGGGTGGCCATTTCGGTGGGCAACTGGGCGGGGTCGGTGACGCGCCGCTCGATGATCTCCGCGACCCAGTGCTGGGTCTGGCCCACGTGCGCGACCAGGTCGGCGACGGTCCACTTCGGAGCTGTCGGGACGGCGGCGTCCGGCCCGGCCGCGAGGGCCGATTCCGCCAGGAGCCGGGTGTGGTCGACGATCGCTCGACGGGCGAGGTCCGCGTTCAGTTCAGTCATCGGAGTGTCCTTGGGGTCTCGGCAGTCGCCCCTTCGCGGGGCCTTCGACTACGCGTCGAACGACCGTAGCGGGGATCGACACCCCTCCGGAACAAATCTTTCGATCGCCTTCCCCGGTGGTCGTCCGGGCCGTTTCGCGGGGCTCGATAGGGGTGGTCCGAGGTGGTTTTCGCCCGGAGACGGAGGAATCATGGCTCAGATGACAGAAGAACCGCCGCCCGCGGGCGGCTCCCTGGCGACGCGGCGGCGCACGTGGATCGGCGACCACGACCCGGCGGACCAGAACTGGCAGGAGACCGGCGACGAGATCCGGCTGGCCGCCCAGCGGGCCGGGCGGTCCTGGCAGCAGCCCGAAACCGACTGAACCGATCCCTGGAAACCGACGACGGCGAAACGGCCGCCGGAAAGGCATGATCGGGCAAGCGGAATTGCCTGAACGTCCTCCGGCTTTCGCCGTCGCCGGCTTGTGCGGGCTACTGCCCGCCATCGAAGCGTCGAGGACGGCTGTCGAGTCGTCGCAGCTCAGCGTGGTGCGGGTCGGCCAGATGGCCGATGCCCGGACCGGGTTGCCCGCCGACCGGCCGGAATGGACGGACTCTTCGGACGATTCTGCGCATTCCCCGGTCTCAATACCTTCGGATCGCTCCCGCTTCCCGCAGAAGCGGACCGTTGCCGAAGGAGTTCGCATCGATGAAGATGCTCGTGGGGGTCGCCGCAGTCGCTGTCGTGGGAGGTCTGGTCGCCGCGATCGCGGTGGCGTGCGGTTCCGGCGGCACGGACTGGCAGGCCGCGTGCAAGACGGTTCCGGCCGCGGCGGCGGGCAAGCATCCGGGCGCCGTCGCCGAAGCCAGGAAAGCGTTGCTGAGCAACGGGAACGATCCTCGGCTCGAGATCGAGATCGTCGATCTCGACGCGTGCGCCGTGGAGGTGAGCTGGAAAGGCGACCAGCCGCAGCCGACCGCGTCCGTGGTGAAACTGCTGATCGCGCTCGAGCTGATCGACCGTTCCGGAGTTCCTTCCGACAGCGACGCCGCGGCCGTCCGTTCGATGCTCTCGGCCAGCGACGACCGCGCCGCCAGCCGGCTGTGGCAGCAGCTCGGCGGACCGGAGATTGTCCGGCGGCAGGCCGGAAAGCTGGGGCTCGCGCACACCTCGCCGCCCGCCGATCCCGGCCAATGGGGTTCCACTCAGATGTCGGCTGACGACGTCGTCGCGGTGTACCGGCACATCACTTCGGGACGGCCCGACGACGAACGGGAATTCCTCACCGAGGCGCTGGAGAGCGCGCCGCGCAACGCCGCCGACGGGTTCGACCAGCACTTCGGGATTCCGCGAGCGTTCCCGGGCGCGAAATGGGCGGTCAAACAAGGGTGGGGCACGTCCGACGGGCGACGGGTGCTCAACACGACCGGCCTGGTCCGGACCGAGTCGCGGACGTTCGCGGTCGCGGTCATGAGCACCTGGGACGACAGCGTGGACGTCGCTGCCGCGACCAAGGCGCTCACCGCGGCGACCGGTGCGTTGAAGAGTTCGCTTGCCGGCGGCGGCAAACTCGCCTGAGTTGGTCCTTTGTGGACTTGGCGCTCCCCGGGAAAGCGCTGTTTGCGCGGGCGCCGGCCGGGGTACTCCGATGCCCCGACCCCAGGAGAACCTCGGTGAGCGACCAGACCGGCGACGTGCTGACCTTCGGCATCGAAGAGGAGTTCTTCGTCGTCGACCGGGACGGCAGGCTGGCCAAGGCGGACGACGTGGTCGACGACGCCGCGGAAACGGGCTGCGGCAAAGGGGAACTGCAGCACGAGCTGATCCGGCCGCAGGCCGAGATCGCCACGGACGTCTGCCGGACCCGGGACGAAGCGCTGCAGCGGCTGCGCGAATTGCGCGAGGACCTGGCCGCGGCCGCGCGCCGGCAGCGGTGCCGGTTGCTTCCCGCGGGCTCGCCGCCGGTGCCGGAGGCGGGTTTGCCCGGGGTCACGCCGAGTCCGCGCTACGAGCGGATCGCCGAGCATTTCGGGGCCACCGCGCGGACTTCGCGGACCTGCGGCTGTCACGTGCACGTCGCCGTCCCGGACAGGGAGACCGGCATCCAGGTGCTCGGGCGGGTCCGGCCGTGGCTGCCGGCGCTGCTGACCGTGACTGCGAATTCGGCCATCTCCGACGGCTTCGACACCGGATATCGCAGCTGGCGCTACCAGCAATGGAGCCGCTGGCCCTCGGCCGGTCCGCCGCCGCGGTTCGCGTCGCTCGACGAGTACGAGAGCGTCGTCGACGCGTGGCTGCGCTCGGGCGCGATCCTCGACCGCGGGATGGTCTACTGGGACGTCCGGCTTTCGGAGAAGCAGCCGACCATCGAGTTCCGTATGGCCGACGTCGCCGCGACCCCGCGGGAGGCGGTCCTGCTCGGCGTCCTGGCCCGAGGTTTGGCCGCCACCGCGTTGGCGGACGACGCTCCCCCTCCGGATTTGCCGAACGAGGTGCTGCGCGCCCAGCTCTGGCGGGCCTCGCGGGACGGGATCCTCGGCAGGTGCCCGCATCCGCACAGCGGCGATTTGGCTCCGGCGAGGACGGTGCTCGCGGATCTGGTCGAGCTGACCGCGACGGCGTTGGAATCGGCTGGAGACCTGGAGTTCGCCCGGGAGGCCGTGCCGCGGCTGTGCGCCGAGGGCAGCGGCGCGGATCGGCAGCGGCGGTGCTTCGCGAAGCGGGAACGCGGTGAAGACGTCGTCGACCTGCTCGCGGGCCCCGGCTGATCCCCCGTCAACGCCGGTGTGCCCAAGCCGCGGCCAGGCAATAGCCGCCGAACGCCGCCAGGCCCAGCGCCACCACCGTCAGCAACACCGTGCCGAACGGCTGGGCGGCAAGGGTCTTGAGGCTGGCGTCCAGTCCGCCGGCCTGTTTCGCGTCGGCGCGGAAACCCGCGTAGCCCAGCAGGAACGCGGTCACCGCGAAAACGACAGCCTTCGCCAGATACCCGGTGGTGCCCAGCCAGCCGACCCAGCGACGCGTCTTGCCGGGCAGCCCGGCGGGGTCGAGGTCTTCGAGGAAACTCTGCTTCCCGCCTTTGACCCCGGCGGCGACGGCGACGCCGAGCACCGCCACCGCGGCGGCCACCACCAGCGCCGGGCCGGCGGGCAGCTGGAGCAGCTTCGCGGTGAACTCCTGCTGGGTCTGATCGCTCGACCCGCCGCCGCCCTCGCCCGCGGCGAGCCGGAAGGCGGTGCCGCCGAGGGCGAGCACGACGATCCCCCGTCCGGCCGCGCCCCACCGCTTGCGGGTCCGCTTCCCGCCGCTGGTCCAGGCGTAGCCGGTCGCGGCCATCAGGAACTGCCACAGCCCGAACGCGGCCAGCCCCGACGCGAGCACCCACAGGAGAACCTGGCCGAACATCGTCGAGCCGACTTCCCGCAGGGCGCCCTTCTGGTCGGTCTGTTCGCCGCTTCCGAACGCGACTCGCACGGCGAGGTAAGCGAGGATGAGGTGCACGAGCGCGTAACAGGCCATCCCCGCCCGGCCGAGCAGCTGGGCGGCGTCGGTCTTTTCGCCCCGGGCGACCGCGCGAGTGATCCGGTTCATGCGGTGGGAGTACCCGTTCCGGGGCAGTGTTGTTGGGTCAGATGGCGCAATCCGCGGGCGGAAGATCCACAGAGGACGGTCCGGTCGCGTACGGTCAGTGATCAGTTTCGGGCCGCGACGGGGTGGGGTGGTTCGGTCAGTCCGTTCCGCGGCGCGTCCTCGCATTTAGGGTGCGCCTGTCCACGACCTGGGCCGTGCGAGCGGGGTCGCGGTCCGAGTTCGCCGGACAGGATCCGGCGAACTCGGGGACGTCGGCGAAATCGGGCTCCCGGCCGGTACTCGAAGACAGCGGTTGTGCGGCGATGCCCGCCAACGCACCACCTGGGGCCCATTTGCGCAACCCCGGCCCGCCCGCCAGCGCGCGTCAAGAAGCGACCGCCCCGAGTCAGCCCGGTGCCAGGTCGGGTTCCGGATGCGGAGGGCTCCGGTAGATCCTGATCGTCAGCAACGTCGTCACCACGCACCCGAGCCCCATGAAGGCCAGCATCGTCCGGGTGCCCGCGAGTTCCGCGATCGGGCCCAGCATCGCCGTGCCGACCGGGATCATCGCGCGGTCTGTGCTCGCGATGCCCATGATCCGGCCGAGGAGATTGCCGGGGGCGGTCGCTTGCAGGGCTGCCCGGTTGGCCGTGCGGTAGCACTGTCCGACCAGGCCGACCACGACCATCGTCGCGCCGGCGCCTACCGCTGCCGGTTTTCCGGTGAGGCCGCTTGGCACGAGGAGGACCAGCAGGGCGAAGCCGAGGAGCACGGCGCCGATCGCGGCCAGTCGCGCGGGGTTGGCCGGCGGGCGGCGGGACATCGTGGTCGACGCGGCCAACGCGCCCGCCGCGCCGCAGGTCAGCAGCAGGGCCGCGGTGCTTCCGTCGCCGTCGAAGAGGTCTTTCGACAGGAGCGGCATCATTGCGGTGTAAGGGAAAGCGAACAGCATCGGTCCCATCGCCAGGGCGATCTGACGGCGCATCGCCGGGTTTTGCCGGAGCAGGTGCCAGACCGAGTCCGCGGGCTGGTCCGGGGCGGAGGGTGCCGGAGCGGAATCGGGCAGGACAGTCAGGCAGCACAGGGCGACTAGCGTGCAGAAAGCGTTGAACCAGAACGCGGTCGGGACTGAGCTGACCGCGAGGACTAGCGCGCCGGCCGCGGGGCCGAGGATCATCGCCGCGTTGAGACAGGCCGAGTGCATCGCGATCACGGCGGTGAGCGGTCGCTCGCCGCGCAGCAACGGCAGGAGCGTCTGTCTCAGCACGGGTTCGGCACTGCCCGCTGAGGCTCGTGCGAACACCATCGCGCACACGAGCCACAGCGGGCCGCCAGCGGTGACGACCCAGGCCAGGCACAGGGTCGAGGCGAAGAGCGCCACGCGCAGGCCCGCGAGAAGCCGGCGTTGGTCGTAGCGGTCGGCGAGCCACCCGGCCGGCGCGGTGAACAGCAGGATGGGCGCGAGCCGCACCACGTTCACCGTCGCCAGCGCGGTGGCCGAACCGGTCTGCTCGACCACGTACCAGTTGAGGGCGACCAGATCCGCGGTGTCGCCGATCCGGGAGGACAGCGTCCCGGCCAGGAACAGGCGCAGCGGCAGCCGTCCGGCGGTCATCGCACAGGGTCGCCCGCGCCGTGCAGAGGATTGGCCTGTGGCAGGTAGATGTCGTGGTCGGCGGCCAGCAATCGCATGAGCCCGAACGCTTTCTGCGGGAGATGGGACGTCCGGAGGAACGCCACGTCCGCGGCCGCCCTTGCGAGCAGGTTCTCCGGCAGCCCGGCCAGCAGGTCGGTCATCGTCGTGCGCACCGTCGCCCATAGCTGTTCGCCGGGCAGGTCCCAATCCGCCGCGAACATCGTCACCACCTGCGCGATGTTGGCCTGCAGCAGCGCGTACGACACCTTTCTGCGGACGTGGTCGATGTCGTCGGTGAAGGTGATCGAACCGGGGTGCGGCGTGAAATCGAGGCCCGCCTCGCGCATCCGGCCGGGATTGACGCGGATCCCGCCGAAGTCGCGGACGAGGACCCGCACCGGGAGTCCGTCGCGAACCACCAGCAGCGTGTTCTGCAGATGGGCTTCCAGGCCGATGCCGTACCGCCACAGCAGCGGCAGCCCCGCGGCCAGCATCAGTTCCACGTACCGGGCGAAGAACTCGTGCGGACGGTCTTGGACCAGTTCCGCCAGAACGGTTCCGTCCGAATGCGAGGCTCCGCGCAGAGCGCAGGCGGACAGGACGATCTCGCCCGGCATCGCGTAATCGGCGGGATCCGCCCGGAGCAGCGCGGAAAGGCCGCGTTCTCGCTCGGGTGCGGCGTCGCCCGCCGGTGGGGAGAAAGCGATGCCGGCCAGCTCCGGTACGCAGATGACTCTGCCGCGCGTGGCGGGGTCATCGGCCAGAAGGCGTTGCAGGAGGCAGCTCATCCGCGGACCGTTATCGGTGGTGGCGGGCGAGATGGTGCGCCGCCGCGAGGTGAGCTGGACGTCGAGCGACGTTTTGACCGTCAGCCGTCGTCCGTGCCTGCCCGCGGCGGCGGTGACGAGGGTGCGGATCGAGACGGTCGGGCGGCAAGCCAGTTGCGCTTCGGGGAGCGGGACGATGCTGCCCGCCGCCAGTTCCTCGTGGTATTCGGCGGCCAGCCGGCTCCGCAGCTGCCACGGATGCACGGGGATCAGCTCGTACTCGGCGGGAGCGTGCCCGCGGGCGGCGAGCCCGTCGATGGCGCGCGCGGCTATCGCCGGAAAGTGATCGGCCACGATCGTTCCCACCGACGCACCCGACGGATCAGGTGTCGAGAGCACGGAATCCTTGCGCACCGCGACGAAGGAAAGGCTTACCGTGTCCGCGCTTTCCGGGCAGTACGCGAGAGAGTCCGCTGGCGTGAAGCCCCGGCGAACCCTCGGGCAGAGGTGGATCGTATGCCCTTCCGCGGCGGCAGCGTCCAGGTCGAGAGTGAGGTCGGACGCGGCGCGCTGCTCGGTCAGCCGGTGGATGGGCAGGCCGCGCCGGACGCAGGCGCGGGACAGGGCGAGATTGCGCGCGGAGTCGACGAGGTCGTCGCGGAGCGCGCCCCAATCCATCTCTTCGCCGGACGAGGCGACGGCGTCGACGAGCTGTTCGGGACGGTCGAGCGCGCGGACTTCGACGCCGTCGCTCAGCACGACGGGGCTCACCACTTCGTTGGCCCCGAACCCGTTCTCCAGCTCGCACACCGCGGCCAGCCGTCGCCCCGACGCCAGGGTCACGCAGATCAGCCGGCCGGTGCGCGGCCCCAGCAGCGCGAGAACGCTCGGCGACACCGGCGGCGTTCCGGCGAAGGGCAGCACAAGCTCGGTGATCCGCTTGGCGGACAACGATCTCCGCTCGCGCAGCAGCGCGCCGCAGGCTCCGTTGAGGGTGCTCAGCCTGGCCCCGGCGAGCTCGTCCAGCCAGGGCCGCACGAGTTCCGGCCTGCGCTCCCGCAGGCAGGCCAGCATCTCCCGCTCCGCCTCGTTGAGGTCCGGCGGTTCCGGCTCCGCGGCCGGTGCGGCGAGCGGATTCGGCCCTTCGACGTACTGCTGGTCGGTGACGAGGTTCTTCAAGCGCATCGTCAGCAGGGCTTTGTGCTGCCACGGCCCGCTCAGCAGCGCCTCGGCGTCCGCTCGGGCGTCCTCGGCCTCTTCGGGGCAGCAGGCGGACATGGCGAGCCGGTGGAACGTGCGCCGCACGCACTCCCCCACGACCGGCCACAGGAGGTCCTCCGAGCACCCGGTCGCGTTCGCGATCCCGGCGACGACTTCTCCGAGGTGATGGCCGAAAAGCGGGTAGTACAGCTTGGCGCGCAGCGCCGCGGCGTCCCCGGCGAGCAGGGGCGAACCGGGAAGGAACTCGCCGGTCATCGCCCGCCGGGCCAGCCGGGATTCCAGCAGCCGCGCGGCGCCCAGATCCCTGGCCAGAACGCGGTGCGGCCACCGGTCTTTCAGCACGAGAACGGTGTTCTGCGGATGGGGTTCGAGCGCGATGCCGTAGCGGACGAGGAGCGTCAGCACCGGCGGGACGCAGCATTCGACATGCGCGGCCAGCCACTGCTGTCCTACCTCGCCAAGCGGAGCACCGGTGACCGCCGCGGTCTCGGCGATCAGGTCGTGCAGCAGGCTCGCTCCGGTCAACGGCGATTTCGCGAACAGCGACGCGATCGGCATCGACAGTTCGCCCGGGCCGAGCAGGCTTTCGCTGTCTTCACGCAGAACGGCGGCCAGCGAACGACGCCGCGCCTGGGCGGCCGCGGGATCGGGCCCGTCCGGCGGCACGTACGCGACGCTGGCCAGCTCTCGCAGCACCGCGAACCGGGGCCGCCCGTCCGGCGTGGCGAGCGACAGGTCCAGATCTCCGGCGACGATGTGCTCGAGCAGCGCGGACAGGCGCGGGCCGTTGTGCACCGCGGCGGGCGAGACCCCGCGGACGGCACTGGTGAGCTGCACTTCCAGCGCGGTTTTGACGTGCAGCCCGGCGCTGGCCGCGGTCTCGCGCGCGGACAGGGTCCGGACCGAGATCAGCGGCCTCGCCGGGATCCGGGTCCGCAGCGGCACCACCGTGCCGTCGGCGAGCGCGTCGGCGTGCAGCGCGGGCAGGGCGTGGAAACGCTGGTGCGGATGAACCGGAATCAGCACGCGCTGCTCCGGAATCAGCCCGGCCGCGCGCATCTCGACCGCCGCCGCGGCGACAGTTCGCGGAAAGGCTTCGCTCAGCAGAGCTTGCGAAGCATCGAGGTCATTCGCTCCGGTGGCGGCGGCGCGGGAAACCGAAACCAGCGGCAGGCCGAACTCCGCGCCGAATTCCGGGGAATACCGCACGGCGTCCGCCGCCGACATTCCGACTTTCATTTTCGCGACCGGATGCAACGGATGCCCTTCGGTGACCATTCGCTCGAACGAAACCAGCAGCGACCCGGATTCGCCCGACTCGCGGAGCGCGTCGACAAGCGCCGTGAACGGCCGGGTTCCGCGCTCCTTGTCGGAATCATCCCGATCGCACAGCCCGGCCGCGAAGACTCTCGCGCCGGCCAGCGACAGCGCATGGCCGGTGACACTGTCGGCGAGTTCGGCGCGCAGCCGATCCCAAGCGTCGCAATCACCGGAGCACAGCTGCTCTTTCAGAAGGAAGTCCAGGATTCGCAACGGGTCGGCGACCTCGCGGCCGCCGAGGGACACCGGACCGGCGAGGACCAGCCTGCCGGTCTTCGTCGCCTGGCTCAGCACCAGGCGCAGGCCGCGTTCGCGGGCCAGCCCTATTTTCAGCAAACCCTCGCGCACCAATGCGGAGAGCAGCCGGGAAACAGTTGTCTCCCGCGCCTCCGGAAGGCATTGGACATAGGTTTCGGCAATGCCCGGCGGCGCGACGTTTCCGGATTCTTCGAGGCGGACGAGGACGGCGCGTTCCTCGGGAGAAAGAATGTCTCCCGACGGAGCAATGAAAGCATTTTCACTAGCCTGGGCGGGGGATGGCATGGTGCACTATGGTGGCGCTGCCACGGTTAACCAGACAGGAACGTACAGGTTAACAACAGATGAACACACCTATCACGGCCCAATAAACTCGGACATTCGCGCACTCATTCGCGGCCATTCCGTCGCAGGTTGAGAACTCAACTGGAGCACTGTCTCATACTTTGCCGCACCAATTAATCCGGCATCACCGAATGCGGCCGATCCGCCGGTCGATCTCGCGGGTGACGGCCAGGGTTCCGCGCTCGGCGTTGGACAGCACCGCCACGTCCAGGTCTTCGGCAGGGTAATGCCGCGCGATCCCGCCGACGCCGGCGTTGCCGCCGTCCTTGTAGTAATTCCGCACAGAACCGTTGCGCCCCAACGTGAATTCCAGCCCGAAGCCGTACCACACATCGCCGTCCTCGGCGCGGTGGTGCAGCACCTGCGGGGCGAGGAACTGCTCGGTCCGCTCGGCCGACAGGAGCTCGCCGCCGCGGACGGCGCGCAGGAACCGCACCAGATCGGCCGCCGTGGAATGCGCGCCGCCGTCGGGCGAGCCGATCGGCGGACAGCTGAAGATGTTCTGCTTCCAGCCCGTGATCCGGTCTTCGGAATCGGTGACCGGATCCCAGCCTTCGGCGACGTCCGGCGCCGCTTCCCGACGGTCGTAGAAGTCCGACGCGGTCATGCCCGCCCGCGCGAAAACCGCGCTCCGGATGTGGTCCCGGTAGGCAGCTCCGGTGATTTCCTCGATCGCAAGGCCGACGAGGACGTACCCGGCGTTGCAGTACCGGCAGCCCTCCCCTGGCGCGAAATTCGGCGGCTTGCGGGCGAAATTCGGCAAGAGGTCCCGCGTCCGCGTCACCGAGTAAACCGGCTTGTCGACCCACAACGCCTCGTAGCTCTCGCCCGCTTCCTCGTCGGCGTCGTCAGCGATCCCGGAGGTGTGCGTGAGCAGTTGGCGCACGGTCACGCGCGGCGAAATCGTCGTTCCGGTCAGGTCGGCGACCCCGGTGATCGGCGTGTCCAGATCCAGCCGGCCTTGGTCCACCAGCTGCAAAGCGGCCACCGCCGTGAAGAGCTTGGTGATGGACGCTGTGTCGAACCGGAGGTCGAGCCGGTTCGGCACGGCCCATCGACGGCTCGCCCGCCCATAACATCACCTGCTCTCCGCGACGGATCAGCACGACCCCGGAAAACTGGTCGGCGGCGGCTCGGGCACTCAACCAGGCATCCAGGCCGGTGAAAGGCATCCTCCGAAGGTAGCTCACCCCACCGTGACCACCCGGGCCCAATCAGGCGGCGTGTCCGGCCGGTAGTCCGGCGAGTGTTCCCGTGACGGGCCGCCCCGGGGGAACAGGCCCACCACCGTCCGGCAGGGCGGTCTCGAATCGGGCCAAGGGGTTTGGCCGTCGGTCAGGGCCACGATCGCGTCCGGGCGAGGGCTTCCGCGCAGTGCGGCGGCGAAGCCCGTGCGCAAATCCGTACCGCCGCCGCCCAGCAATGGGATTCCTTCGGCGCTGCACACCTGTTGCGTGACGTACGCCGCGGCGTCGCACGACAGCACCGAGACGAGATCTCGCCGGCCGCCGACGGCGCGGACGATCGCGGCGATTTCGAGGAGCGCGCTGCCCAGCTCGGTGTCGCTTACCGAGCCGGAGGTGTCGACGATGACGCTGACCTGCGGCGGACGGCGGCGCAGGCTCGGCAGGACGACGCCGGGCAGGCTGGCCGACCGGCGCGAAGGACGGCCGTAGGTGTAGTCGTCGCCCGCGCCGGAGATCGCGGACCGCAGCGCCGCGCCCAGCAGTTCCCGCCACGGCTGCGGCGGGTGGAACGCTTCCCGCGCCCAGCGTTTCCACCCCGCCGGAACGTCGCCCGGGTTGCCGTTGATGCCTTGCGCGACCCGGAACCGGACGGCGTCCCGTGCCTGCTCGCTGAGCCCGTGTGCGCCGTCGGGGCCCAGATCCCATTCCCGTGCCAGGCCGTCGGCGCCGCTGCCGCAGTCGAGCCACGCGAATTCGGCGGTGTAGGGCCCGAGCCGGAACTGGGCCAGGTATTCCTCCATCAGCTCGCCTTCGCGCAGCCTCAGCAGTTGCGGATCGACGGCGCCCTCAGGCCGGTCCAAGCCGTCGCCGAAGACGTCGTCGTTGATTTCGCAGTCTGCCGCGATGTTCATCCGCAATCGCTCCGCCGGCCCGGTCAGCTCGTGTTTCGCGGCGAACCGGTCGCCGCGGCCGTGGTGGTCGCGCAGCAGATGGGAGACCTCGTGCACCCAGACTCCGGCCAGTTCCTCCAACGGCGTGCGGTCCACGAACCTCGGCGAAACGTAGCAGCGCCAGTGGCGGTCGACAGCCATCGTCGGCACCCGCCGCGACTCCACCACGTGCAAGGCGAACAGCGCCGTCGCCAGATACGGCCGGTGCCGGATGGCGTGAAGCCTTGCGGCGTAGAGCTTCTCCTCGTCCATCAGGCCTCACCTGCCCGGTCTGCCCGCCGCGACAAGGCCACTGCCCCGGACAGCCGTTCGACCGCCGCCGGCACCTGCCAGTCTTCGCGGCGCAGCGAGGCGAGTGTCGCCGCGGGCACGACGACCAGGTCCGGCGCGCCGGTTTCCAAAGCCAGCACCAGCAACGCCCACGCCGCGTCCCAGCGTGCCTGTTCCGGCCGTTTCCGCACCGCCTCCACGACCCCGTCGAGCACGGTCTGGCGCAGGTCGCCGCGTTCGGGCAGCCCCGCCGCTTCCGGGTCCGCGAGCAAAGTTTCGGGGTCGGGCAGATCCATCCGGTCCAGGCTGGCCAGCAGCTCCAGACCCGGGCCGTCGCCGACCGTGCCGCGCACCAGCATGGACAGCACTTCCCGGGAAGCGCCCGCCGCGGTGGCGAAAGCGACCAGCCGCAGGGTCATTTCCCAGCTGCGCGGCGAGGGCCAAGGACCGCCGCGCCGGGCTTCGCTCTTCGGCAGTTGATGCACGAGCCCGGGCCGGGTGGTCAGCAGTCCGCAGACCGCGCGGCGGGCGAACGTCACGGCCTCGGGCAGCTGCCGCGGGTCCAGCCGGGGCAGCGCCGCCTGGGGCCAGGTTCCGCCGAGTCCGCGCACCACCACGTCGTGGTCGTAGGTCCATTGCAGGTGCACGAACCGGTTGGCCAGCGGCGGGCTCAGTTCCCAGCCGTCGGCGGCGGAGGAACGCGGGTTGGCGGCGGCCACGATCCGCACCCCGGGCGGAAGCCGCAGCGCGCCGACCCGCCGTTCGAGCACGACGCGCAACAGCGCGGCCTGGACGGCGGGCGGCGCGGTGGAAAGCTCGTCCAGGAACAGCAGTCCGCGCCCGGCCCGGACCAGGCGCACGGCCCAGTCCGGCGGGGCCATCGGCACGCCCTGCTCGGCGGGATCGTCGCCGACCACCGGCAGGCCGGAGAAGTCGGACGGCTCGTGCACGCTGGCGATCACCGTGGTCAGCGGCAGTTCGAGCGCCTCGGCGAGCTGATTGAGCGCGGCGGTCTTGCCGATGCCCGGCTCGCCCCACAGCAGCACCGGCAGATCGGCGGACACGGCCAGCGTCAGTGCTTCCAGCTGGCTGTCCGGGCGAGGTTCGGTGCTCGTGTCGTCGAGCAGGGAAAGGAGATCGGCGGCGATGTCCAGGGGACGTCGGTTTTCCATGGCAGTAAACAGGTTTCATCACCTTTGGGGTCGAATCAGGGCCGCGGTCCGGCCGAGAGAATCAGAGAGAAGTCGCGTGGCGGGGGTGGCCGCAGTGGCTCACGTCCCGGCCGGACTGGCGCGGCGGTCCGTATCCGGCCAGTCCGGCACGGTAGAGGCCGTGGACGACTTGGCGTTCTGCTGCCGTTTCCAGTTCGTCGCGCAATGCGCCGCTGCGCAGGAGTACGTCCGGGCCGAGCAGTCCTTCGACGGTCGCGAGGGCTCCGGCGGCGTCGCCGTGGTCCAGCCGGGCGCGAACGTCCACGAGGTTCTCCGGAGACCGGTGCGCCTCGTCGATCGCCCGCAGGCACGGCAGTTCCGTGCCGCCCAGCGCGCCCAGGAGTTCCTCGCGACGGATCTCCTCGGGGTCGTGGTCCAGCGGGACGAGCACGCCGTTCACCACGCCGATCCGATGCGTGGCGCCGCGGCATTCGACAAGGCGCGAACTCCCTGTCGCGGCGGGCTTCCGTGCCGCGCCGGGTCGATGGCCGGGCCGAAGTGCCGCTGCGACAAGCGGATGCAGCTGGTCGACGTCGAGGAGCCCGGCGTGGAGCAGCTCCAGGTCGGGCAGGACCCAGGTCGCGGCGTCGGGCAGGACGGGTGCTGCACGGGTCCGGTCTCCCCCGCCGAGGTCCAGCAGCAGCCGATGCCGGGAGGTGAGCCGTACCGCGACGACGCCGCCCGTGCGTCCCTCCGCGCGCAGCAGCAACGCCGCCTCGGCCATCCACCGGTCCACGGCGCAGGGACCCACGCCGTCCGGGAGCTGGATGGCGTTCTCGTCCGGCGGCCAGCGCCCCGACCGTTCGCGCAGCTCGCCTGCCCTGCTGGCGTCCCACAAATGCCGGTGCAGGTCGAGGCGATAGCGCCGGTCGGGATGCGGATGCGGATGGAGACCGGCACCGCGCCCGGACCGCGACCACAGCGCGAGGCTGATCCGCTGCCCGGCGTCCGCCCAGGCAGGCGGCGTGCGCGCGACGAGGTGGAACTCGCCGGCTTCCACCCGGTACCGGGCCAGGGGCACCGTGAGCCCGGGCCGGAGCAGGCCGTCCGGAGCGATTCGCGGGAAATGCCAGCGAAGCAGGTCAGGGGCGAGATGCCGCAGATCGGCGCGGACCTGTGCCGCCAGCCATCCGCCGTGGGCGCGGCGGAGGGAGCGGAGGCGCAGATCCACGTCGACGCGCGCCGCGGCACAGGCCCCGGCCCAGTCGCCCGCCGCGCGGCGGGCAGTCGCTGACTCGATCATCGACGGCGGCACGGCGAATTCGCGCACGCGCGCCCAGAAAAGGAGGCGAAGATTCTCGTTCGCGGGCAAGGGGTGCATCAGCACTCACCTTTGGCGAACGGAACCCCCGATCTGTTCGAGTAGGTACTCATCGCGATCAGCGTAGCAGGATCAGCGCGGGGCCCGCCGGGACATGTCATATTCTGACACCCGGGACCGGCACGGCGGATGTTCCGCAGAGTGGTCAGCGGGCGTCACGAAGCGCGTCCGCGCGGCTACGGTCCAGGCACGCGACAGGGAGGGAGGTCCTGGTGACGGAACCGAAACGGCAGACCCTCACCGAACGCCGGGCCGAGGAGCTGCGCATGAGCATCGCGCTCACGGCGCGGGACCTGTTCGTGGCCGAGGGCGACACGTCGGTCACTGTCGAGCGGATCTGCGAGATCGTCGGGATCAACCCGCGGACGTTCCACCGGCACTTCCCGGTGAAGGAGGACGTCCTGATGCCGCTGCTGCGCCGCAGCGAGCGCGTGATCGTGCAGGGCCTGGAGGACGCGCCGGACGACGCGGACCCGATCGAGGTGCTGACGACCGCGCTCACCACGGAGCTGAACCGGCGGCAGGTCCCCGAGTACGACCACCAGATCATGACCCTGATCGTCAACACGCCGCAGTACCGGCTGCGGTTCGTGGAGTGGTGCGAGGGACTGAGCGAGGCGGTCACGCGGTTTCTGGAGCGGTATTACGAACTTGACCCGGACCCGTTCCTGCGCGAGCTCCCGGCGCTGCTGGTGATCCAGACGATGCGGCATTCCCTGACGCGGTGGGTGCAGAGCGGGGGGTCGGATGACTTCAGCGATATCGAGCGGTGGGATTCGCGGGGGCTGCGGCTGGCGTTGAGCGGGTTGACCCGGCTCGCGAAGTAAGTCCTTTGTGGACCGGACGGGAGTCGTCGAGTGACGAGTCCCGCCCGGTCGCAGCGGAGGTTACGAAGACGCGCCAGCGGCGTGCATCGCGGCGATGTAGCCGTACACCACGCCCTGCCCGATCGTCGCGCCCGCGCCCGGGTACGAGGTGCCGAAGGCGTTCGCCGCGGTGTTTCCGATCGCGTAGAGACCGTCGACCACTTCGCCGTCCTCGCGCAGCACTCGGGCGTGTTCGTCGGCGACCAGTCCCCCGCAAGTGCCGAGGTCGCTCAGGACCACCTTGACCGCGTAGTACGGCGCGCGGCGCAGCGGGGCCAGGTTCGGGTTGGGGCCGATGGTGGGGTCGCCGTAGTAGCGGTCGTACGCACTGTCGCCTCGGCCGAAGTCGGGGTCGGCTCCGGCGGTGGCCTGCGCGTTGAACTGCTGGAACGTCTTCTCGAACGCAGTCGCCGGAACTCCCATCGCGGCCGCGAGCGTGCCGAGGTCCTCCGACTTGTGCGCGATTCCGGCGCGGTACCACGATTCCGGGAGCGGCTGTCGCGGGAAGCAGCGCCCGGCCATGATGTAGCTGTCCCGGTAGCGCTGGTCGAACACCAGCCACATCTCCTCGACCGGCGTGCCCGCCCGCTCGCGGGCCAGGATTTCCTGTCCGAACGACATGTAGTCGATCGCCTCGTTGATGAACCGCTTCCCGTTCTGGTCGACGATGAACGAACCCGGCAGCGAACGCTCGGCCAGCATCACCGCCGGAGCGCCGCCGGGCACCGGTGCGAAAGCCGGGAACCACCAGGCCTGGTCCATCAGCGCGGTGCCTGCGCCGAGTTCTTGGCCGGCGAGGATGGCGTCGCCGGTGTTGCCTTCCGATCCTAGGCTGGCGTGTTCGCCGAGCCGTGGTGACTGGAATTTGTGCCGTGCCTCGACGTCGTGGTCGAAGCCGCCTGCGGCTAGGACCACGCCGCGGCGGGCTTGGACGGTGACTTCTTTGTCTCCTTGCCGCAGCACGGCGCCGGTGACTCGGTCGTCGTCTTGGAGCAGGCGGATCAGGCTGGTCTCTGTCCACACGGGAATGCCTGCGCGCAGGACGCCGGCGAACATTCCGGCGGCTAGGGCTTGGCCGCCTGCTAGGTAGTCGCGGCCGATTAGCATGCCGCCGATGCCTAGTGCGGCTCGTGCGAGGATCCGCGGTAGGGCCTTGAGTGGCTTGCGTGCTACCAGGTTCATCCATTTGTAGTCTGCGCCGGTGACTGGCATCGGGACCGGGGCCTCCATTACGCCGGGGCGCAGACGGGGGCGTTCGGGGCCTAGGACGGAAGCGTTGAAGGGGCGGCATTCGCAGGTTCGGCCTTCTGGGCGGCCGCCTGGTTTTTCTGGGTGGTAGTCGGAATAGCCTTTTGCCCAGAAGAATCGCATTGGTGTGGTGCGGCGGAGCATGTCTACGGCGGCGGCGCCGTGTTTTAGGTAGGCGGTTCCTCGTTCGGGTGGGGCTGAGGTGCCTACTACTGCGTTTAGGTAGGTGGATGCGTCGGCGGTGGCGCGGGGGCCTGTGTCGGGTAGGGCGGCGTTTCCTGGGATCCAGAAGGCGCCGCCGGAGCGGGCTGTTGAGCCGCCGATGTAGGGGGTTTTTTCGATGATCAGGGTGGAGAGGCCTCGTTCGTGGGCGGAGAGGGCGGCGGCCATTCCCGTTCCTGAGCCGATGATTAGGAGGTCGACTGTGGTGTTTTTGGCTGGGGTGGGGGTGGGGGGTTTTGTGGAGACTTTGTTTTTCATGTTGCTCCTGTGTTTTTGGCGCCGACTTCGTCGTCGCGTGCGGGATCGCTTTTAAGCCGACGTTTGGGGGCTGCCCGGCGTGAGGGGCCTTCGGCCTGTCAC
>NZ_JBHZAG010000097.1:0-35650 GCF_042754125.1 Amycolatopsis sp. NPDC059235 | reverse complement strand
GCCGGCTCTCTTGGTCTAACCCCCCCCCCTCTGGGTACCCCTCACGCCCCCGGGCGGGCCGTGACGGCCTCCGTGAGGGAATCTGATTCCCTCAAGGAGCCCTTCACGGACTTCCCGCGGCCATGGACCGGCAGACCGTCCGGCTCAGGCCGTCCGCAGCACCCGCCACGCGGAGAACCCCAGCAGCACCAGCTCCGCCGCCGAAAACCCGACCAGCGCGAGAGGGCTCGGCACCCACAGCAGCGTCATGCCCACCAGCAGCACCGGCACCACCAGCCCGGCATAAGCCGCCAGGAAGATCCCCGCCAGCACCTCGCCCCGGGACATCGGATCGGCCAGCGCGGCCACCGTCCCGACCGAGGCGCGGAACCCGAGCCCCATCCCGCTCCCGGCGATCACCGATCCGGCGAAGAACAGAGCCAGCGACGGCAGCAACGCAGCCGCCGACAGCACCGCCAGCCCGACCGGCATCAGCACGAACCCCAGCCGCAGCTGCGCCCGCGACGCCATCGACGCGAAGACCACCTGCGACACCGCCGCCGCGCCCAGCATCGAGCCCGCGGCGACCCCGGCGAGCATCCGGTTGTGCTGGTGCAGCCCTTCGGCGAGCAGCGTCGGCGCGAGCGACATGAACAGCCCGGTGATCGCGAACGCGGCGAACACCCCGATCGCCGCGCCGACGAACGCCGGCCGCGCCCCGGCGGGCAGCGACACCCGCTGCGGCCGGTACGCCGGACGCTCCTCGCGCCGTTCGACGGTCTCCGGCACCAGGCACACCGCGAACGCCGCCACCAGCAGCACCACCAGGAACACGACGAACGTGCTGGTCAGCGGGCCGTCGATGTACTGCGCGAAAATGCCGCCGACGATCGGCCCGAGCCCGAGGCCGCCCATGTTCACCACGGTGGCGATCAGACCGGAGCGGCCGAGATCCTGGTCCGGGCGGGTCACCGCGCGCAGCTCCGACAGGTGCGCGGTGGCGGTGGCCGTCAGCGCGCCGATGCCCACGCCGCACACGAACCGCGCGATCAGCAGGCCCGGGACCTCAGGCCAGAGCAGGAACAGGACCGCGGACAGCGCCTCGGCGAGCGTCGACGCGAGGATCACGCGGCGGCGGCCGAGCCAGTCGCTGACGTGCCCGGCGAGGTAGAGGCTGGCCATCACACCGACCGCGTAGGCCGCGAAGATGACGGTGACCAGGAACGTCGGAAACCCGTCCCGCTGCTGGTAAATCGCGTACAGCGGGGTGGGCACGGTGGAGAACGCGAGGCACGCGGCGAACGCGAAAGCGATGACCCGGAACCCCCAGCCGTGGCTGACGCGCCAGCCGGCCGGGGCGGAGAAAGCGGGCGAAGCTGTGGTGACCATGTCGACCTTCCAAGCGGGAACCTACGTCTGAAACGATCCCCCGCCGCACTCATCAAGTCCAACGAAAAGTGTTGGTCAGAGTTATCTGGATCGGCGATAATTGAAACCATGGAGACGCGCCAGCTCGAGTTCTTCGTAGCGGTCGCCGAGGAGCTGAGCTTCACGCGGGCGGCGCAGCGGCTGTTCGCCACGCAGTCCACGGTCTCGGCGACGATCCGCGCGCTGGAGACCGACCTCGGCGCGACGCTCTTCGACCGGTCTACCCGCCGGGTCGCGCTGTCAACCGCGGGCGAGCTCTTCCTGCCCGAGGCGAAAGCGGCGCTGGAATCGGTGGAGCGGGCGCGCGAGGTGGTGCAGCAGGCGTCCGCCGGGCTGCGCGGAAGCCTCCGGATCGGCACGCTGACCAGCATGAACGCGTTCGACCTGCCGGTGCTGCTCGGCGCGTTCCACCGCAGGCATCCGCTGGTCGACCTGCATCTGAGGGTGTCGCTCACCGGCTCGTCCGGTCTCGCCGACGACGTCCGCCACAGCCGGCTCGACGTCGCGCTGCTCGGCCTTTCCCGGGCGGAACTCGGCGGCCTGGACGCGACGCAGCTGGCCAGCGTGCCGTATTACGCCGTGCTGCCGGACAGCCATCCGCTCGCCGAGCGCGAGTCGGTCACGCTGCCGGAACTGGACGGAGAACTGTTCGTCGACTGTCCGCGCGGCTTCGGGAACCGGCTGGCGGTCGACCGGGAATTCGCCGCGCTCGGGCTTTCGCGCCGGGTGGCCGCCGAGGTCGCCGATCTGCGGACCGTCCCACGCTACGTCGCCGCCGGGCTCGGCGTGGCGGTTCTGCCCGGCACCGCCCGGCTGACCATGCCGGGCGTCGTGTCGATCCCGCTCGCTGAGACCTCGCTGACCTGGCCGCTTACTGTCGTCGTCTCCGCGAAGCGCCCGCCGTCGCAGGCCCTGCGGACGCTGCTGGAACTGTTCGTCGCGGCTGCTGCGGAGGGAGATATTACGGAGTTCTGACCAGGCCCCGGGCGGCCGGAATAGCGACCGGTGCCGCAGCGTCATCCTGTACACGAAGTTGTCGACGGGAGAGAAGGAAATGACGGAAAAAGCGATCCTGGCCGGCGGGTGTTTCTGGGGCATGGAGGAGCTGTTCCGCCACCAACCCGGCGTGACCGCGACGCGTGTTGGGTACAGCGGCGGCGACGTCCCGAACGCCACCTACCGCAACCACGGCACCCACGCCGAAACCATCGAAGTCACCTACGACCCCGCCCGCACCGACTTCCGCGCCCTGCTGGAGTTCTTCTTCCAAGTCCACGACCCCAGCACCACAAACCGCCAAGGCAACGACATCGGCGCCAGCTACCGCTCCGCCATCTTCTACACCACCGACGAGCAAAAACAAATCGCCGAAGACACCATCGCCGACGTCGACGCCTCCGGCCTCTGGCCCGGCAAAGTCGTCACCGAAGTCACCCCCGCCGGCGACTTCTGGGAAGCCGAACCGGAACACCAGGACTACCTCCAGCGCTACCCGCACGGCTACACCTGCCACTTCCCGCGTCCTGGCTGGAAACTCCCGAAGCGCGGCTGACCATGACCGATTATCCAGCGGCAGCAGTCGAAACCGGACACGTGGAACCGGTCCCCCGGCGAGTGCGCGGAGTGCTCGCCGGGAAGACCATTGTGGACAGTACGCGGGCGAAATACGTCTGGGAATGGCCGTACTATCCGCAGTTCTACTTCCCGATCGACGACGTTCTCTTCGGCGCGCTCGTGCCCGAAGACGAGGCTCGACGGTACTCGCTCCGCGTCGGCGAGGTCGAAAAGCCTGCTGCCGCTTGGGTAAACGACACTGTCCTACCCGGACACATCCGGTTCGCCTGGGACGCTTTGGATGCCTGGTTCGAAGAAGACGAACAGGTTTTCGTCCACCCGCGCAACCCGTACACGCGGGTGGACGCTTTGCGCTCGACCCGGCACGTCCGGGTAGCGCTCAATGGCGTGACTTTGGCGGAATCGTCGTCCCCGGTGCTGCTGTTCGAAACCGGCCTCCCGACGCGGTATTACTTCAACCGCACCGAAGTCGATTTCACGCATCTCGTCGCCGAGCCGGACATGGTCACCGCCTGCCCGTACAAGGGCGAGACGTCCGGCTACTGGTCCGTCCGCGCCGGCGACATCCTGCACGAGCACCTCGCCTGGACGTATGCCTACCCGGCCGCGGCAGTCCAGCCGATCGCCGGATTGGTGGCGTTCTACAACGAGATGGTGGACATCGAAGTAGACGGCGAACTTCTCCCCCGCCCACGCACGCACTTCTCGCAGTGACTACAACCGGCCGAACGCCTCCACGACCGCTGCCGCCAGCCGATCGCCGCGCTCCGCTTGTCCGGCAGGCACCGTGACACAGACGGTGAACCGGTCCGCCCACGTCATGATGCCGACCGCCACCGGAACGTCCGGCGCCAGCGACAAGACCGGGTACACCGTGCGGACGAGCGCACCGTTGAGCACCACCGGCGACCGTGCGCCGGGAAGCACGGAGGCGATCACGCTGAACCACGTGCCGCGGTAGACGAGCTTCGCCGCCCGGCGGTGCAGCGCCGGCGGCAAAATCCCGAGGACGCGCACGACCGCGTTGCCCGCACGGGGCGCGCCGTGACCGACCTGGTCGGACAGCATCCGGTCGGTCGCCCGCACCCGTTCGGAGAGCGACATCGCGCCGGTCGGCAGGTCGACCGACGCCGCGCCGGTGTGGTTGCCGAGCTGACGGAACGTCCCGGTGTCGCGGACCGACATCGGGATCAGCACCCGAAGCTGCTCCGGAGCGGTCCCGCCCAGCTCGCGATGCAAGGCCTCGGCGACGAGCGCGAGGACGAGGTTGGTCGTCGGCACCGCCGCCCGCCGCGCGGCTTTCCGGACCTCGGGGGCGGAGAGGTGCGCCCGCGCGAAATGCCGCTGGGGGCCGTCGATCTGTTTGTCCCACCGGACCCGGGGCGCGGCGCCGGCTCGGGCGAGTGCCCAGATACCGCGAGTGAGATCGGCGGCTTGGTTGCGAGTTTTGCTGCTTGAGCGGGGTTTCGGGCGCGCGGGCTCGGCGATGCCGGAACCCCCGGCCGATCCCGCTGGCCGATCAAGTCCGTGCCACACCGGGCTCGCCACGCGGGCGAACACTTCGCGCACTGGTGCCGCCAGCCCGGCAAGCCGCGCCCGCACCGCACTCCGCCCGGGTTGAGACCTGGTGCGCCCCAATGTGGCATTGGGTGCTCCATCCATGCCCCCGCCAGCACCCTCAACGGAGGCGCTGCGCGCCGCTGGCTCCCTCAATGCACCCAATGTGGCATTCGGTGCGCGAGACGCACCCAATGTGGCGTTCGGTGCGCGAGACGCACCCAATGTGGCGTTCGGTGCGCGAGACGCACCCAATGTGGCGTTCGGTGCTCCATCCATGCCCCCGCCACCACCCTCAACGGAGGCGCTGCGCGCCGCTGGCTCCTTCAATGCACCCAATGTGGCATTGGGGCGGCTCCACCAGCCCCTCCGCCGAGACCGAGGCACCGCCACCGGCACCAGCGGTTCCTTCCCCCGCGCCTGCCCCACCAGCGCGCTGATCACCGCGATCCCGTCGCTGGCCGCGTGGTGCAGCGCGATCAGCAACGCCCCCTGCTCCCCCTCGATCCCCGTCACCAGCCGCGCCCGCACCGGACGCTCCGGCGACACCGGTTCCGAGAAGAACGCGTCCATCTCCCGCGTCAAAGCCGATTCCAACGGCTCCTCCGGCCCGACCCGCACCGACGTCAGCACATCCGAAGACGTCCGGCCCGGATCCTCCTGCCAGCGCGCCCGCCACAGCCCGCTGCCGGGCAGTAATCGCGTCCGCAAGCCGGGGGTCGCCGCCAGCAGATGCTCAGCGTCCGCGTGTGTGACCGGCGTGCCGTCCGCCTTGGGGTCGAACAGCAGCACCGCGCCGACCTGCTGCGGCACTTCCGGAGTGGCCACGTGCACGAACAGCGCGTCCTCCGGCCGGAGCCGTTGAGTCGGCGGGTTCAGCGGCGCGGAAGCCAGCGATTCCAGCGCGGTCTCCAACGGGGTGGCGGTCTCGCAATGCCGGGCGACAGCTTCCGCCATCTCCTTGAGGCGTTCCGGTTCAGCCAAGAGACCCCGCACGGTCTCCGCCAGCTCACCGTCCTTTGTGGACACCAGAGCGAGCCCGGCCGCGGCCATCAGCCGGGCGTTCGCCTTGCCGTGCGCGGCGATCGGGCGATGCATCAGCACCGGACGTCCGCAGGCGAGCGCTTCCAGCGACGTCGCGCCGCCCGCGTTGGTCACGACGACGTCCGCCGCCAGCGTGTACAGCTCCGGCTGGTCCGTCCACCCGACCACGCGCAGCCGCGGTTCGTCCAGCGCTCGCAGCCGGGCGGCTGCCGCGTCGTTGCGTCCGCAGATCGCGATCGGCACGACCGACGGGTCCGCGGCGAGCAATTCCCGCACCGTCGTCTCGATTTCGCCGAAACCCAGCGACCCGCACGAAACGAGCGGGACGAACGCGTCCGGCGGCAGCTCCAGTTCGTGACGCGCCGCCGTCTGGTCGCCGGGGCGGAACACCGCGCGCACCGGCGGCGCGGACACCCCGACGTGCGCCGAGGGCGACGAGCGCAGCGCGGGGGCGACCGCGACGTCGTGCATCACCATGGTGAGATCGGCCGCGCCGTAAACCCAGAACGGATGCGGCGCGAAGTCCGAAACCCACGCACCGATCGGCACGGAGAGCTTTCCCTTGCGGCGCAGCCACGCCAGGCCCGCGGTGCCCATCGGATACGTCGAGAGCACCAGGTCCGGCGCGAATTCGGCGACCGGTTTCGCGAGCCGCGCCCCGCACCAGGAAGCGGTGAACCACCGGGAGGCGGCGGCGAACCACGGAATCCGCCAGATCGCGCCGTAAAAGAATTCGTAAAGCCACGGGACGCTTTCCACATTGGCGACGTAAATCCGCTGGAAAAGCCCCTCGAAACCGGGACCGAGCCGTTCGAGGGCGTTGAGCCACGAAACAGTCGCGTCCGGCCAGCGCTCGCGCACTGCGTCCTCGAGCGCGCGTCCCGTGGCGTTGTGCCCCTGCCCCATGTTCGCGGACACGATCAGCACGCGCACCAGCGCTTCCCCCTTTTCGCTAGCAGGCGGTCCCGGCGAGGCCGTACCCGTCGTCCGGGTCCGAATCAGGCCGTTCGCCGGGCTCGTCCGGCGCGGTTTCCCCTTCGGCGGGCGGCATTTCCGATTCCGCCGACAAATGCGACGCGCGCGTGGACAGCAGCGCGATCCCGACCACGATCACCAGCCCGGCCAGCGCCTCGCCGAACAGCGCGAGCGGCCTCCCGTCGGCCGATTCGCCCATCCACGACAGCCCGATCGCGACGCCGACCAGCGGATCCAGCGCGGTGATCACGGCGAGCGCCGGCGTCAGGAACCGGCCCTGCTGGAACGTGTTCTGGCTCAACAGGAATCCCAGCGGCCCCACCACGCACACCAGATACAGCGTCCAGTGCCGGAACGGTTCGTCGATCCCGGCGCGGAACTGGCCCGCGACCACCTTCATCAATCCGGCGGTGAGGCCGTACAGCACGCCGGTGGCGACCGCGAGCCCGAGCACCCGCCAAGATCCGGAATTCGTTGACGCGGCAACAACAAGCGAGACCAGCGTCACCGCCGCGAGCGCGATGCCGAGCGGCAGCAGCGCGCCCCCGCTCACGAGCGTCTCGCTGTTGCCGCTGGGCCGGGCGACGACGAGGAACGCGGCCAGCCCGGCCACGCACAGCAGGCCGCCGACGCTCATCGTGCGGTCCGGGCGGCGGCGCTCCAGCCGCGCGGACGCGAGCCCGGCGAACATGAGCGACGTCACGAGCAGCGGCTGGACCAGCAGCAACGGCCCGAAAGCGAGCGCGACGAGCTGCAGGACGAGACCCAGGATGGTCGCGGCGATCCCGATGAGCCACAATGGGCGTCCGACGAGCCGCTTGAAGAGCGTCAGGTCGAGCGGTTTGCCGGTTTCCACTTCTTTGGTCGCCCTGGCCTGCGCTGCGCTCGCGAGTCCCATGCACGCCGCGCCGGCGACGGCGGCGGGGACAGCCACGACCAGCGACATCCCCGTAACTGTCACGGACTCTTCACCTCACACCGTCCCCATCCGCCGTGCTTATGCTCAAGCCTTGTCCGAGGCCGAGTCGCCCGGTTGGCACCGGAGGCAGCAGAACCCGCATGCGACACCCCCATACGATCGACCTCCCCTCGTTCCGCAACCTCGTCGTGGGCGGGGGCCGGCACCTGCTCGAGTCGACGCTGGTCCCGGCCGGCCTGTTCTATCTCCTGCTGACCCTGGTGAGCTTCGACAGCGGGGTCATCGCCGCGCTCTGCTGGTCGGTCGCCGTGATCGGCGCCCGGCTGGCGCTGCGCAAGAAGATTCCCGCCGTGCTGCTGCTGACCACGGCTCTGCTGGTCGCGCGCACTGTGCTGGGCCTGGTCACCGGCAGCGCTTTCCTGTACTTCCTCCAGCCGACTCTACAGAATTTCCTCGTCGCCGGCCTGTTCCTGATCTCCGCGCCGTTCAACAAACCGCTTCTCGCGCGGCTGGCCGGCGATTTCTGCGCATTCCCCGAAACGCTGTCCGGACACCCCGGAATGCGAAGGTTCTTCCAGCGCGTGTCGGTGCTGTGGGGGCTCGTGTTCGCGGTGAACGGCGGCGTGACGCTGCTGATGCTCGCGCGGGAAACCGTCGGCAGCTTCCTCATGGCGAGCACCGCCGGCTCGTACTCGCTCATCGGGCTGGCCATCGCCGGTTCGCTGTGGTGGTTCCGGCGTTCGCTGCGCTCGGCGGGCATCACGCTGCGCATGGGCCACCGGCCGGCCGCGCTGCCCGCCGCCTGATGGCCCGTACCGCACTCGTCACCGGCGCGTCGTCCGGCATCGGCGCCGCCACCGCGCGGCAACTCGCCCGCTCCGGCGTCCACGTGCTGCTGCACGGCCGGAACGAGGAGCGGCTGGCCGCCCTCGCCAAGGAAACCGACGGCACCGCGCTCGCCGCCGACCTCGCGAACCCTGGCGCCGCGGCGGAACTCGCCGAACGCGCGCTGGCGATCACCGGATCGGTGGATCTGCTCGTCAACAACGCGGGTCTCGGCTGGGCCGGTCCCCTGCCGGACCTGTCCGCGGAAAGGCTGCGGCACCTGGTCGCGGTGAACCTGACCGCGCCGCTCGACCTGACCCGCGCGCTGCTGCCCGCGATGCTGGAACGCGACCGCGGGCAGATCGTTTTCGTCTCGTCGATCGCCGGACGCACCGGTGTCGCCGGAGAAGCGGTGTACGCCGCGGCGAAGTCCGGTGTGGACGCTTTCGCCGACAGTCTCCGATTCGAGTTGCACGGCACCGGAGTAACGGTCGGAATCGTAGTTCCCGGTGTGGTGCGCACAGAATTCTTCGAGCGGCGCGGCCGTCCGTACACCCGCAGCACGCCCCGTCCGGTGAGCGCCGAACGCGTGGCCGCCGCCGTCGTGCGCGCCGCCGCGCATCCGGGTGACTACTACGTGCCGCGTTGGCTGCGCATCCCCGTCGCGCTGCGCGGCGCGGCGCCCGGCCTGTACCGCACGCTCGCGGCACGCTTCGGCGCCGAAAGCTGACACGCACACCTCCTCCCCCGCGTACCTCGTGAGCGGCGATGCCGGTTCTAACCGGTGTCGCCACTCACGAGACCCAAGCACGTCCCCTGCCCTGCCGCATCAGGGAATCTCCCCCATCAAGCATTCTCGTCCACTTCTCCAGGCGGCCCCCAGGCCAGCGCGAGCACGAGCGTCGCGCGCACGGCCGGGTCGTCCAGCGAGGGCCCGAACAGGTCGTGCAGGCGGCCGAGCCGGTACGACACCGTCTGCGGGTGAATGTGCAGATCCTCCGCGACGGCCTTGCGGTCGCCCAGATGCAGCAACCACGAGGTAAGCGTGGTGGACAGGCGTTCCCGCGCGGATTCGTTCAGCTCGTCAAGCGGGGCAAGGGCTTGTCTTCGCAGCACGTCGAGCAGCCGGTCGTCGCGGTGCACGATGATCGCGTCGAGATGCTCGTCGGCGAACACCGGATCGTCGCTGAGCAGGTGGTCGCGGCGCAATCGCGCGGTCACCTCGGCGATGCGCAGGCTTGCCGGGAGCCGGTCGAGCGGCACCGTCGCGCCGACCACCGCGCCCCCGCCGCGCAGCGCGCGAGCCAGCCACGCCCGCCTGCCGGGACCGCCGGGGTCCGGCACGATCGCCACGACCACGCCAGGACGGCGCAGCCGCAGGCAGCTGTCTTCCAGGCGGAACACCAATTCCCGGCCCAGCTCGTTGTCGTCCTCCACCAGCACGACCGCCGCGTGCTTCGGCAGCCGCCACTCCGCGCGCAACGCCGCGGCGCGCACCGCGGCCTTGTCCGCGCGATCGGACAGCAGCAACGCGGTCAGTTCGTCGCGCAGCCGTTCCCGCGCGCGCACGGCGTCTGATTGTTCCTGCAGATACCCGCGCAGCGACGACTCCGAAAGCTGGTCCACCAGAGCGAACACGGTGGTGGCGAGCGAGGCGAACAATTCGGCGGGCACGTCGAGATCGAGCGCCGCTTCCGAAACGTGCCGCCACGCCACGCGCGCGCCCACCCGATAGGCGGACAACAGGCTCGTGACGCGCCTTCCCTGCTGATACTGCGTGCGCCCGATTTCCTCGAACACCGCCTGTTCGACGCCGGACCCCAGCTCCGGCAGCCGCTTCTCCGGTTCGGCCGCCATGTCGATCAGCCGCCGGACGAACCCCGCGCTGGCGGCGACGAGGTCGGCCAGTTCTTCGGTCAGGAACTCCGCGTAGTCGGGATGCTCGTCCGCGAGCTGGTCGCGGACCTCGTTGAGCATGGCGGGCAGCCGGCGGGTCACCACCGTCTCCAGTTCGTCAAGCCGGGTCACCTGATCTGGTCCCATGTGTCCGGGAGTCCTTCCGTCGCAGGCAGCGGTCCTCGGGTCGCTTCGGGACATCCTGTCCCCACTTTGGCCTCTCGTGCCAAGTCGAAGCCAGCGAAATTCGTCTTCCGGCGGCAGAAGCCGCCCGACCGGGGGCGCGACACTGGCGGGGATGAGATCGACCTCGGCAGTCCGTCACGCTCCGGATACGTCTGGCCTGCGAGCGAAACGGCGCGCGGAAAACTTCCCGGTGGCCCTGCGGGTGCTGCCGGAAAAGCTGCGCGCCGACCTTGTCGCGGTCTATTCCGTCGCGCGCACTGTGGACGATCTGGGCGACGAGGCCGAGGGCGACCGGGTCGCGCAGCTCAAAACTTTCTCGGCCGAACTGTCCGCGGCGTTCGGCAACGGGGAACCGGAAGATCCCGCTGTCCGTGGACTTCTCCCGGCGATCCGCGCCGGACGGCTGACCGAGGAACCCTTCCAGCGGCTCGTCCAGGCGAACATCCAGGACCAGCGAGTGCGCCGTTATCCGGTGTTCGCGGACTTGCTGGCGTACTGCCAGCTTTCCGCGGACCCGGTCGGGCGCATCGTGCTCGACCTGCTCGGAGTGGACGATCCGGAGGCGGCGGTGCTGTCCGACCGGATCTGCACCGGACTCCAGCTCGTGGAGCACTGGCAGGACGTCGGCGAGGACTACCGCAACGGGAGGGTCTACCTGCCGCAGGAAGATCTCGCCGAGTTCGGCGTGGCCGAGGAGGAACTGGGTGCCGCGCACGCGTCGCCGGAGATGAAAGCGCTGATGCGGTGGGAAACCGGCCGCGCCGCCGCCCTGCTGGGCGGCGGCGCGGATTTGCTGGGGCGCCTGTCCGGCTGGGGGCGGTTCGCGGTGAGCGGCTTCCTGGCCGGCGGGCTCGCGACGGTCGACGCGCTGCACGCGAGCGGCGGCGACGTGCTGTCCGCACCGGTCCGGCCGAGCCGGGCCGGACTGCTGAGTTGGCTGGGGTGGCTGCAAGTCGGCACGAGGAGGCGGTCCGGATGACGGCGACGGGCACAGTGGACGAGGCCTACGCGCACTGCGCGACGGTCACCAAAGAACAGGCGCGCAACTTCTACTACGGAATCCGGTTGCTGCCGCCGGACAAACGCGCGGCGCTGTGCGCGGTGTACGCGCTGGCCCGGATCATCGACGACATCGGCGACGACACCGCCGCGTCCGCCGAGGCGAAGCTGCAGGGCCTCGCCGGGGTGCGGAAATCGCTCGGCGACCTGTCCGCGACCGCCGATCCGGTGTACGTCGCGGTCGCCGACGCGGCGCGCCGGTACCCGATTCCGCTGGGCGCGTTCGAGGAATTGCTCGACGGCGTCGAGATGGACGTGACCGGGCGCGAGTACGTGCGGTTCGAGGAGCTGGTCGAGTACTGCCGCTGTGTCGCGGGCTCGGTCGGGCGGCTGTGTCTCGGCGTGTTCGGCAGCCGTCCGGAGCCGAACGCGCCGGTGTACGCCGACGAGCTGGGGATTGCCTTGCAGCAGACCAATATCCTCCGCGACATCCGCGAGGACCTGCTCAACGGCCGGGTGTATCTGCCCAAAGAGGACCTCGACCGCTTCGGCGTCGAGCTGTCCGTCGGCCCGGACGGGAAGCTGGCCGACCCCGAAGGCGGGCTGACCGCGCTGATCCGCGACAGCGCCGCGCGGGCCCGCGGCTGGTACTCCCGCGGTCTTCGCCTCGTGCCCTCTTTGGACGGTCGCAGCGCCGCGTGCTGCACCGCGATGTCCGGCATCTACCGCACCCTGCTGGACCGGATCGACGAGCAGCCCGCGCGCGTGTTCGACCGGCGGCTTTCGTTGTCCGGCCGGGAAAAGGCGGTGGTGGCGTTCCGGGCGCTGACCGGGATCGGCCGATGACCGCCCCGGTCGCGGTGGTCGGCGGCGGGCTCGCGGGCATCGCCGCCGCGCTCGCCTGCGCCGACGCCGGACGGCCGGTGACGCTGTTCGAAGCGCGGCCGCAGCTGGGCGGGCTGACGCATTCGTTCACCCGGGGCGAGCTGCGAGTCGACAATGGACAGCACGTGTTCCTCCGCTGCTGCACGGCTTATCGCGCACTGCTCGACCGGCTCGGCGTCGCCGATCGGGTGACGCTGCAGCCGCGGCTGGAGATTCCGATCCGCCTGCCGGGCGCGACCGAGCCGACCTGGCTGCGGCGCGACGACCTGCCCGCGCCGCTGCACCTGGCCAGTTCGCTGCTGCGGTACGAGCCGCTGCGCCCGCTCGACCGGGCGCGGTTCGCGCTCGCCGCGCTCGCGTTGCGCCGGGTGGACCCGAAGTCCGACCGCACGGATCGCCAGTCCTTCGGGGAATGGCTGCGCCGCCACGGGCAGAGCGCGGCGGCGATCGAAGCGTTGTGGGATCTGGTCGGCGTGGCAACGCTGAACGCGACGGCCGACGACGCGTCGCTCAGCCTCGCCGCGACGGTGTTCCAGGAGGGGCTGCTCACCGATCCGGCCGCCGCCGACATCGGCTGGTCGCTGGTGCCGTTGCGGGAACTGCACGGCGATCCGGCGCGCGACCGGCTGCTCGAAGCCGGGGCGGACGTCCGGGTCGGCACGAAGGTGCGCGCGGTCGGCGAGGGCTGGCAGGTGAGCACCGACCGCGGCGAGGAAACGTTCAGCCAGGTCGTCCTGGCCACTCCCCCGCCGGTGACCGAACAGCTCGCGCCCGCCGGCGCGATCGGCCTGCCGCCGGGCTGGTCCGGCGGACTCGGCAGCTCGCCGATCGTGAACGTGCACGTGGTGCTCGACCGGAAGGTGCTCGGCGAACCGTTCGTCGCGGGCGTGCGCACGCCGGTGCAGTGGGTGTTCGACCGAACGCGGCAGTCCGGTTTGGACTCCGGGCAGTACCTCGCGATGTCGTTGTCCGCCGCCGACGCGGAAATCGACCTGCCCACCGCGAAACTGCGCGAGCGATTGCTGCCCGAACTGCTGTCCCTGCTCCCCGAAGCACGCGGCGCGCGGGTGCTCGACTTCTTCGTCACCCGCGAGCGGCACGCGACGTTCCGGCCCGGCCCCGGCACCGCCTCGCTGCGCCCGCCCGCGCGCACCGCCCTGCCCGGGCTGTACCTGGCGGGCGCGTGGACCGCGACCGGATGGCCCGCGACGATGGAGGGAGCCGCGCGCAGTGGTGCAGCTGCGGCCGCCGCCCTTCTTCAGCACAACGGCAAGAGGGAGGGAGTCGGAGCATGACAACCGAGGTATTTTCTACCGAGAGGACAACAACAGCGGCGCCGCCGGTGCTCGGCAGCGCGCGCGACGTCGTGCAGCCCGCGTTGCGCGCCGCCGTCGACCGGCTGGACGACACCAGCCGCGCGATCAGCGCCTACCACCTCGGCTGGACCGATCCGAACGGCGTGCCGGTGCAAGGCAACGGGGGCAAGGCCGTGCGTTCAGCGCTCGCCGTCGTGTCCGCGCAGGCCGCGGGTGCGCCGGCGGAGGTCGGGGTGCCCGGCGCGGTCGCGGTGGAACTGGTGCACAACTTCTCGCTCGTACACGACGACCTGATGGACGGCGACACCGAGCGCCGCCACCGGCCCACGGTGTGGGCGCTGTGGGGCGCGGCGAGCGCGATCCTGACCGGGGACGCGATGCTCGCGCTCGCCCAGGAAGTGGTGCTGGACAGCGGTTCCCCGCACGCCGTGCCCGCCGGTCGATTGCTCACCGAAACCACGCGACGGCTCATCCACGGCCAGTTCCTGGACGTCGCGTTCGAGCAGCGAGACGACGTCGCGCTCGCCGAATGCGTGACCATGGCCGCCGGGAAAACCGGCGCGCTGCTGTCCGCCAGCGCCGCGATCGGGGCGGTGCTCGCCGGCGCGCCCGCCGAGGTGGTCGACGCGCTGTCCGTGTTCGGCGAGGAGATCGGCCTGGCCTTCCAGCTCGTCGACGACGTGCTCGGGATCTGGGGCGACCCGGCGGTCACCGGGAAATCGGTGTACTCCGACCTGCGGGCGCGCAAGAAGTCGCTGCCGATCACCTACGCGACAACGCACGGCGGCGCGGCGGGCCGTCGGCTGGCCGAATGGCTGGCCGGGGACGACGACACCGACCTCGCGGGGATCGCCGCCCTGGTGGACGACGCGGGCGGCCGCGAATGGGCCGCCGCCGAGGCGACGCGGCACGTCGCCACCGCCGAGCAAGCACTGGCCGCCGTCCCGGCCGGCCCGCGCGCCGACCTCGTCTCCATCGCCCGCTTCATCGCCGGAAGGGAAGCGTGATGACCCAGACCGTCCCCCGGACGTCCGCACCCGCCGCCCGCACCGCCGCCGACACGGTCGACGCGGCGGTCGGGTTCCTCCGCCGCGAACAGGACCGCGCCGGATGGTGGAAGGGCGAACTCGCCACCAACGTCACGATGGACGCCGAAGACCTGCTGCTCCGGCATTTCCTCGGCATCCTCACCCCGCGGATCGCCGAGGAATCGGCCCGCTGGATCCGCTCGCAGCAGCGCGCGGACGGCACCTGGGCGAACTTCCCGGACGGCCCGGCCGACCTGTCCACCACCGTCGAGGCGTGGGTCGCGCTCCGGCTGGCCGGCGACCCGGCGGACGCGCCGTGGCTGGCCTCGGCCGCGGAGTACATCCGCGACCACGGCGGCATCGAGGCGACGCGGGTGTTCACCCGGATCTGGCTCGCCATGGTCGGCCAGTGGTCGTGGGACGAGCTGCCGAGCCTGCCGCCGGAGCTGATCTTCCTGCCGTCGTGGTTCCCGCTCAACGTCTACGACTTCGCCTGCTGGGCCCGGCAGACGGTCGTGCCGCTGACCATCGTCGGCACGCTGCGCCCGGTGCGGAAGCTGCCGTTCGACGTGAGCGAGCTGCGCACCGGCAAGCGTCCGCCCAAGACGCGCGCGCCGTGGACGTGGGACGGTGTGTTCCAGAACCTCGACACCGCGCTGCACGCGTACGCGAAACTGCCGCTCAACCCGGTGCGAAAGCTCGCCATGAAGCAAGCGGCGGAGTGGATCCTGGCGCGGCAGGAGGCCGACGGTTCGTGGGGCGGGATCCAGCCGCCGTGGGTGTACTCGATCCTCGCGCTGCACCTGCTCGGCTACCCGCTCGACCATCCCGCGCTCAAGGCCGGGATCGCCGGGCTGGACGGGTTCACCATCCGGGAGAAGACCGACCAGGGCTGGGTGCGGCGGCTCGAAGCGTGCCAGTCGCCGGTGTGGGACACCGCGCTGGCGATGACCGCCTTGCTCGACGCGGGCGTCTCCCCCGGCGACGAATCCCTGGTCCGCGCCGCGGATTGGATGCTGGGCGAGGAAATCCGGGTGTCCGGCGACTGGGCGGTGCGGCGGCCTTCGCTGCAGCCGGGCGGGTTCGCGTTCGAGTTCGCCAACGACGGCTACCCGGACACCGACGACACCGCCGAGGTCGTGCTCGCGCTGCGCCGGATGGGCAAGCCGGACCACCTGCGGATCCGCGAGGCGGTCGACCGGAGCGTGGCTTGGCTGGAGGGAATGCAGTCGAGCGACGGCGGGTGGGGTGCGTTCGACGCGGACAACACGCAGGTGCTGACGACTCGGCTGCCGTTCTGCGATTTCGGCGCGGTGATCGACCCGCCGTCGGCCGACGTGACCGCGCATGTGGTGGAAATGCTGGCGGCGGAAGGGAAAACCGACACTCGCGAATGTCGGCGCGGCGTGCGGTGGCTGCTGGACAACCAGGAGGACGACGGCTCGTGGTTCGGCCGCTGGGGCGCGAATTACGTGTACGGCACGGGTGCGGTGGTGCCCGCGTTGGTGGCCGCCGGGGTTCCCGGGACTGCACCGCGGATCCGGCGTGCGGTGAAGTGGCTGGCAGAGCACCAGAACGCCGACGGCGGCTGGGGCGAGGATCTGCGGTCGTACGACGATCGGGCGTGGGCCGGGCGCGGTGATTCGACACCGTCGCAGACCGCGTGGGCACTGCTGGCGCTGCTCGCCGCCGGGGAGCGGGAGTCCGAAGTGGTCACTCGGGGCGTCGAATGGCTGTGCGAACGGCAGCGTCCGGACGGCGGCTGGGACGAGGACAAGCACACCGGAACCGGGTTCCCGGGCGACTTTTACCTGTCATATCACCTGTACCGCGTGGTGTTCCCGCTGTCCGCGCTCGGCCGGTACGTCCGGGGCGGGTCATGACACCGGTCGTCTGCACTCCGTTGCGGATCGAGCAGGCCGCGTTGCGCGGCCTGCGGACGGTCCACATCGGACTCGGGCCTCGCCGGGCCGCCGCCGCTGCGGCCCGGCTCCCGTCCGGGCCGCGGATCGTGGCGGGGGTCGGCGGCGGGCTCGCGCCGGAGGTACGGCCGGGGGATGTCGTGGTCGCCACTGAGGTGCGCGGCCCCTCCGGCGTGGTGCCGGTGCCGTCCGCGCCGTTGCTGGCGGGTGCGTTGCGGCGGCTTGGGCTCACTGTCCATCTCGGACCGGTGGTCGGCAGTTCTCAGGTGGTGCGGGAGCGGGAACGGGCTTCGTTAGCGGCCAGTGGTGCGCTGGCGGTCGATATGGAGTCTGCGTGGCTCGCTGCCAGCGGTGAACCGTTCGCGGTGGTTCGGGCCATTGTGGACACTGTCGGAGCGCCGCTGCTTCATCCCTCGACGGTCGCGAATGGACTCGCTGGGCTGCGAAGTCTGCATCGGGCCGCCCCCGCGCTCATCGCGTGGGCTGACGCGGTGGGTCCGCGAACGGTTGTCCTGGCCAGCCCGCGTTCTTTCTGTGCCGGGGTGGAGCGGGCAATCGAGATCGTCGAGCGGGCGCTGGAGAAGCACGGTGCGCCGGTGTACGTGCGCCGTCAGATCGTGCACAACACCCACGTCGTGCACCAGCTGCAGGGACGCGGTGCGGTGTTCGTGGACGAGGTGGAGGAAGTTCCGGAAGGTTCGACGCTGGTCTTCGCCGCGCACGGAGTCTCCCCGGCGGTTCGGCGTGCCGCGGTCGATCGAGGACTGTCCGTTGTGGATGCGACGTGTCCGTTGGTGACCAAGGTGCACAACGAAGTTCGGCGCTACACCGGACGCGGCGAGACGGTCTTCCTCATTGGACACGCCGAGCACGAGGAAGTCGAAGGCACCGTTGGAGAAGCGCCGGACAACGTCGTGGTGGTCGGCGATGTCGCGGCCGCGCGGACGGTCACCGCGCGCGACCCGTCACGGACCGCCTACACCATGCAGACCACCTTGGCACTTGACGAAGCCGAGGAGATCGCGTCCGTGCTGCGCGAGCGATTCCCCAGCCTTTCCGCTCCGCGCAAGGACGACATCTGTTACGCCACCACGAACCGGCAGCAGGCCCTGCGCGCGATCGCGCACGAAGTGGACCTGGTCCTGGTGGTGGGTTCCGGAAATTCGTCCAACTCGCGTCGCCTGGTGGAAGTCTCCGAACGCGCGGGAACCCCGGCGGTACTCGTGGACGGCTGCGCCGACATCGACCTGCGCCTGCTCGCCGGAGCCGGGCGGATCGGGCTCACCGCGGGTGCGTCGGCGCCGCCGCATCTCGTGACCGAAACGGTCGAGGCTCTGCGCGGACTGGGACCAGTCAGCGTCGCGGAAAACCCGCTGACGGAGGAAGAAATGACGTTCACCCTACCTCGGGAGGTGCTCTGAGCGATGGCCATGCCGTTGCGCCAGTCTCTTCGGCTGGGCGGTTATCTGATGAAGCAGAAGCTGCTGCGCAAGGAGAAGTTCCCGCTCCTGGTCGAGCTGGAACCGCTCTTCGCGTGCAATCTCAAATGCGGCGGCTGCGGCAAGATCGCACAGCCGCACACTCTGCTGAAACAGCGGATGCCGGTGGAGCAGGCGGTCGGGGCGATCGAGGAAAGCGGCGCGCCGATGGTGTCGATCGCCGGCGGCGAACCGCTGATGCACCCTCAGATCGACGAGATCACCCGGCAGCTGCTCGACCGCAACAAGATCATTTTCCTGTGCACCAACGCGCTGCTGCTGCCCAAGCACATCCACAAGTTCAAGCCGCACCGCAATTTCGCGTGGATGGTGCACATCGACGGCCTCGAAGAACGGCACGACGCGTCGGTGCGGAAGGAGGGCGGATTCCAGGCGGCGGTCGACGCGATCAAGCTCGCCAAGGAAAAGGGCTTCCGGGTGATGACGAACACGACGTTCTTCACCGGGGACACCCCGCAGGACGTCATCGACGTGCTCGACTACCTCAACGACCTCGGCGTCGACAACATGCAGATCTCGCCGGGGTACGCGTACGAAAAGGCTCCGGACCAGGACCACTGGCTCGGCGTGCAGCAGACCCGGGAACTGTTCGCCAAGGCCTTCGGCGGCGGCAACCGGAAACGCTGGCGGCTCAACCATTCGCCGGTGTTCCTCGATTTCCTCGAGGGCAAACGCGATCTGGAATGCACGCCGTGGGGCATCCCGTCGTATTCCCTGCTCGGCTGGCAGCGCCCGTGCTACCTGCTGGACGACGGCTACGCGAAGACGTACCGGGAGCTCATCGAAACCACCGAATGGGAGAACTTCGGCCGCGGCAAGGACCCGCGCTGCGCCAACTGCATGGCGCACTGCGGCTACGAACCCACCGCGGTGATCGCCACGCTCGGCTCGCTCAAGGAATCCGTCCGGGCCGCCGTCGGACACTGACCCGCGGTACGTGAGGGGAACCTTCACGGACTCTGAGTCCCTCAGGGTTCCCCTCACGTCCCGCGCGAAGGGGTTTGCCCGCTCAGGGCGGGCATGCCATGATGGCGGCATGCGTACGCAGCGATTTCTTCGCCCCCGGGGAGTGCCCGGGGGCTGCGCGTGCGCGCCGGGTTCCGCCCGCTGACGTCCGCGTCTCCCCTCACTGCCCGGGGGTGAAGTCCAGAACTTCACGCTCCGAAGTGAGGAACCCTTTATCGTGGACACCCTTGACCCAGCCTCGACGCTGCTCCGGATCACCGCGCTGACCGAGGCCGCGCTCGCCGATCTCGCCCAGGCCAGCACTCCGGCCGCGGTCGCCGCCGTGCGCCGGTCCGTGCTCGGCAAATCCAGTCCGCTCGCCGCCGTGCGCCGCGAACTCGGCCGTTACGACTCGGCGTCCCGCAAACAGCTCGGCCTCGCGCTTTCCGAGGCACACCAACGCATTACCGCTGCTCTCGACGATCAGCGAGCCGCCGAACTGGCGCTGGAGCACCCGCTCGACCCCACCATTCCCGGCCTCCCGCCGCCGACCGCCGGACTGCACCCGGTAACGCAGCTGAGATACGACCTCGACGACGCCTTCCGCGCGCTCAACTTCGAGATCGTCGACGGCCCGGAAATCAGTTCCGTTGACGTGGAATTCGACCGGCTGAACTTCCCGCCCGACCATCCGGCGCGCGAAAGCATGGACACCTACTGGCTGACCGACGGCCGCTGCCTGCGCCCGCACCTGACCGGCACGAGCGTCCGGTACCTGAGCACGCACGAACCGCCGATCCGGATCGCTTACCCCGGCCGGGTTTACCGCAACGAAAGCACCGACGCCCGGCACGAACGGGCGTTCTTCCAGTACGAGGTGCTGGTGGTGGACGAGGCCGTCCCGCTCGCCACCGCCCGGTTCCTCGTCGACACCATCCTCGGCACGGTGTTCGGCGAACCAGTGCGCACGCGGATGCGCGCCGGCTACTTCCCGTTCGTGGAGCCAGGTTTCGAGATCGACATGGCCTGCCGCGTGTGCGCGGGACGCGGCTGCCGCACCTGCGGACGGACCGGCTGGCTCGAACTCATGCCCGGCGGCAGCCCGCACCCGCACGTGCTGCGCGCCGCCGGACTCGACCCGGCGCGCTGGTCCGGCTGCTATCTGAACGTCGGCCTGGACCGGCTCGCGATGATGCGGTACGGCATCGACGACGTCCGGCTGATGCACGGCGCCGACCTCCGCTTCCTCTCCCAATTCTCCTGAAAGGCCCGCCGTCGTGAAGATTTCCCGGGACTGGCTGACCGACTACGTGCCGCTGCCCGACCGATCGCCGGAGCAGCTGGCGCACGATCTGACTTTGAAGACCGTCGAAGTCGAAGGGTACGAGATCGTCGACAGCGACGTCGTGTTCGAGATCGACAACAAATCGCTCACCAACCGCCCCGATCTGTGGGGACACTACGGAATCGCGCGCGAGCTGTCTGTCCTCTATGGACTACCACTCGCTCCCCTCCCCCGGGTCGCCCGCCCGCCGAGCACCACCGGGCTCGTCAACCTGGCCGACCCCGCCCTGCACCGGCGGGTTCTGGCTCTTCAGTGCACAGTGGACAGTTCCGTCCCGGCTCCGCCTTGGCTACGCGACCGGCTCCGGAGAATCGGCGAACCAAGCCTCGACTTGTGCGCCGACCTGAGCGCCTACGTGATGTTCTCCGTCGGACAGCCGAGCGATGTCCGCACTTCCGGCGACTCAATCGTGCTGGAGATACCCACGCTGATCCCGAGCCGAGCCCGCCGCGGCGCTCGTACCGAAGCTTCGGTGCGGCAAGAGAAAGGCCTGGACACCCAACGCGCCGACCAAGCCGCCGACCTGTTCCTCCGTCTCCTGGCCGAAACCGACCCGTCGGCCGCGGCGCTCGGCGAGGAAGACCTCGTCCTGGCCCCCACTCGCCGCGCCGAAATCGAGGTAAGCCTGACGGAGATCGAACAGCGGATCGGCCTCCGGCTTCCGCCGGACAAGATCCTCCGCATCCTCCGCGCCCTCGGCTGCACCGCCGAGATCACCGGTGACCTGCTGCGGGTCGTCGCCCCGACGTGGCGCTCCACCGGCGACCTCTCGCTGCCCGTGGACATCGTCGAGGAGCTGGCCCGGATCCACGGCTACGACGCACTGCCCGCGCGACGGCCGGTCGTGGAGCTCGCCCCGCGCTCTCGGCTCCCCTTGAGCCGCCAAGTCCGGGAGGTGCTCGCCGCACGCGGCGGGGCAACGGAAGTGCTGACCTACCCGTGGTCCGCTGATCACCTGCTCACCGCATGCGGACTCGACGCCGCCCTCGCGATCGATCACCCGCCAGCCCCCGACCGCGGCCGGCTGCGTCCGTCACTGGTCCCGAACCTTCTCGAAGCTGCGGCCGCCAACCTGCGCTATCACGACGAGTTCAGCATCTTCGAGGTCGGCGCCGTCTTCGCCGCGACCGAGCGGACCTCCGCCGGAATCCTGCTCGCCGGACCGGACGGGGTCGACCTGTTCCGCCGGGCCAAGGGGCTGGCCGACCTGATCCGCCGGTACTGCCATCTCACCGCACTGGACCTGTCCGGCACACCCGAGAGGACCTGGGCTGACCCCTCGGCGCGGCTGGCAATCCAGCCAGGCGGTGCGTTAGCGCTGGTCCGGCCGTCGGTGCTCCGGGCAGCGGGGATCGACCGAGGCGCGGTCGCCTGCGTCGAACTCGACCTCGACGCATTGGGCACGCACCCGTCGCGAGAGAACCGCTACGCCCCGGTCGGCGACCTGCCGGAGTCGGACTTCGACCTGTCCGTCCTCGCCGCCGACACGGTGCCGTGGTCCCAGGTCGCCGACACCGCGACCCAGGCCCACGCTTTGGTGCGGCGGGTGGCCTACCTCGGCGAATACCGAGATTCGAGGATTCCGGCCGACCACCGGTCGCTCACCTTGCGGATCACCCTCCGCCCGCAGGCCGCGACCCTGACCGCGGGCGAAATCGCCACCGCCCGCTCCGAAGTGCTGGCTGCACTGGAGCGGGCGGGGGCGCGGTTGCGGTGAAACTCAGCCGAGACCAGATCGAGCGATGACGTTCGCGATGCTGATCCGAACCGCGGTGAATCCACTGTGGACGAATGACTCGGCAAGGTCCACTGCGGACTGATCGGGGTAGTACCGCTCAGCGATCCCCACCGCGACGCGCTTGATCTGGTCCGGCTCGGCAGAGATTCGCGCGTGTCCTTCTATCGTCACGAAACTGTAGGGCTGTCGCTCATCGCTGACACAGACCGCGACACGACCGTCCCCGGCCAGGCTTTTGCCTTTGACGCTCCCCGGTGACAGGGCGAAGGCGAGTTCGTCACCGTCGAGAACGAAGCAGATCGGCGTGACGTGCGGCCGTCCGTCGGCGCGGGCGAGGGCCAGGTGGGCAAGCCTCGTTCCCTCCGCGAGGAAGGCGCGCCATTCGCTGTCGGTCATGGTGGTCATCGCTGTGTTCCTTTCTCGGTCAATTGATCAGCCTGTCGCGCACGAAGACGTCCAGCGACAGCCTGCTGTGCCACGAAAAGCAGGACCCCAGCGGCGAAAGCCACCGCACCCAGCCCCATCCGTCCGGATTCCTCCAGCAACGCCGTCCCGATCATCGGGCCGAGGACCGCGCCGAGACTCCACGCACTCGACGCGACGCCCAGGTAGCCGCTGCGCAGATCAGGCGGCGCGAGCGCGGCGAACGTCGCGCCGAACTGGACCGCCAAGCCGATCTGTCCGAGGCTGAGAAGGAGAACCGCGATGGCGTAGCCGGAAATGCTCTGCGCCATGGCAGTCAGGCCGCCGCCCAGCCCCACCAACAACATCGCGGTCGCGAGCACCGTCCCGCGGTCGCGATTCGCCAGTACCGCGACTGCCAACGGTTGAAGAACGACAATGGCCAGCCCGTTGAGCGCGAGCACGAAACCATACGTCGCGGAGCCGAACTGCCGCGCGGTCATCAGCAGTGGCAAGGTGGCGAACGCCTGCATCAGCAACGTGAAGCAGCCGACGTGGATCAGCGTCATGGTGATCATCAGACGATCGGCGAGCAACGCCGGCAGCAACCGACGGCTCGAGCGCTGCGCGGTGGAGCGGGTCTCCGGCACCGCGGCCACCACAATCAACGCCGCCGCCAGCATCGCGACGGCGTTCAACCAGAACAACAGACCGTACCCGCGACTCGCCAACACGCCGGAAACTGTTGCCGCGACAGCGTATCCGAGATTCGCGGCCCAATAGAGAAGACTGTAAGCGCGCACCCGCTGTTCCGGCGGAAGGTCCGCCACCGCAGCCGACCCCGCCGGACGAAAAAGCCCGGCAGCGACACCGTAGCCAGCCGCCACAGCCCAGATTCCCGGCTCCGCCCCGGCGGATCCCAAGGCGGCCAACGCGATCGCTGTCCCGAGGAATCCGAGGAGCATCGTCCTCCGCCGCCCGATCCGGTCCCCGAGCCAGCCTCCGAGCAGCTGCGACCCGAAGTCTCCGATGCCGACCGCCGCCACCACGGCACCCGCCGCCGCCGGGGTCATCCGGTGTTCCTGCGTCAGGTACAGCACCAGCATCGGCTGCACGAATGAGCCGCCGCGAGCGACGAGATGACACGCACCGAGCGCCCACGCCAGCGACGGCAGCCGACGCGCGGGGGTTCTCTCGGCGGTGATCGCTGTGACTGTCATGGCATCGACGCTAGGAGCGCCGGGAGATTAAGAAAAGCGATTGTTCACGATCATATCCATCGTGTTTTGCGATACATTGAGACATGGCCGACCTGGACCTGCGGCAACTGACGACGATGCTCGCGGTCGCCGAGGAGGGAACGTTCTCCCGAGCCGCGAACCGGCTCGGCTACACGCAATCGAGCGTGAGCCAGCACATCGCCGCCCTGGAGCGAGCCGTCGGCGGCGCAGTCTTCGACCGCCCAGGCGGCCCGCGTCCGGTGCGGATCACTCCCCTAGGCGCCGTGGTGCTCGAACACGGCCGGGAGGTGCTGGCCAAAGCCGACGCGTTGAGCCAAGCGATAGACCGATTCAAGGCGGGTGAAGGCCGGATCGACGTCGGCACCCTGCAAAGCGTCTCCCACGCGATCCTGCCGACGGTGCTGCGCCTGCTCCGGGAAGAACACCCCCGCTGCGAAATCCGGCTCTCGGAACCGGACGAGCCCCAGCTCGGCGATCTCGACCTGCTGTTCTACGACGGACTTCTCGGCGACGACACGGAACACGTCCTGCTGCTGGAAGACCCGTACCTGGTCGTCGCGCCGCCCGAGGCCTTGCCGTCCGGCCCGGTGTCCGCACGAAAGCTGGACGGCAAGGCGATGGTGGCCTGGCCCGCGACCTGCGACCAGCCCAGACTGGAACAGTCCCTCTCGGACGCCGGCGCGCGGCCGCGCATCGTCTTCCGGTCCGCGGGCAGCGAAACGATCCTGTCGATGGTGCGCGCCGGAATGGGACTGGCCGTGCTGCCGTGGCTGGCGATCCACCAGGTCGTCTGCCGCGACTGCGGCGCGATCCACGGACCGGAGGGATGGCCGGATCTGCAGGTCCACGAACTCGATCCCGCCCCGGCGCGGGCGATCTACCTGCACTGGCCGCCCGGCCGAGGCGACCAGTCCCCGCTCGCGGCGCGGGCGATCGAGGTCGCCGTGGAAGTGGCCCGCGAGCTGGCTCAGCAGTCCCCGGCAGCTCGGCCGTGACCTGCTCCGCTGCCGGACAGCCTTGAGATCACCGCCGAACCGACGAAGTCACCCGCGAGCTGCCCCGGCAAGCCAGCGCGGCCCCGGAATCGCGCACCCGGCACCACCAGATCGAGGGCACCGCTCCGCACCCTCGACCATTCGCCCCGATCAGGCCACCGTCGCATCCACCGTGACCTCGATGCTCCCGCCAAGCGCCTTCGAATACGGGCACGTCTGGTGCGCGGCCGCGGCCAGCGCGTCGGCGGTCTCCTGATCGACACCCGTCAGCTCCAGGTGCAAAGCCGCGCTGAGCCAGAAGTTCGCCTCGTCGTGGTGCAGCGTCACATCCGCGACCACCGCCAGGTCCGCCAGCTTCACCTTCCGCTGCGCGGCGGCAATCCGCACCGCGCCCATGAAACACGACGACCAACCAGCCGCGAGCAACTGCTCCGGGTTCGTCGCGCCGCCGTTGCCTCCCAACTCCTTCGGGATGGCGAATTTCAGGTCGAGCGCACCGTCGGACGAAACCGCGCGTCCCCCGTTGCGGCCTTCGCCGGTGGTGGTGACGACGGCGGTGTAAGTGGTTTCAGACATGACTTTCCTTTCCAAGGGTTTTCAGAATCCGCTGAGGACGGTGCCGGTGAGCGCCGCCAGTGCGCCGAGGATTTCGCGGAACGCCTGGGTGATCGGGTCCATCGGACGTGGCCTTTCGGTAGGCGACCGGAGCGCTGTCCTCCGGTCTCGGCGACGAGAGAACCTTCGCACGCGGATTCGTCACCGGTCAAGACGGTTATGTATTTCTGTGACTCGCTACTCATAACCGCCCAGACAGGTTAGAGCTCCTTGCCCCGTGATTCGTCACCTGTCAGACTGGTGCGCATGGAGCACGCCTTCCCCTGCGGAAACCCGGCACTGGACTTCGTCGGCACGCTGCGAGCCCGTCGCAACGAGGAGCCGGCCGAGATGCTGGGGTCGCCGCGCAGCCTGGACGCCTGGTTCCGCGAGTCCGGGGTCACCGACACCGACCCGGCGAGCACGGCCGCGGACCTGGCCGGGGCGATCGCGGTCCGGGAGGCCATCTACGCGCTGGTCGCGGCCCGGCTCGTCGGCCACGAGTACGACCCCGGCGCGTTGACGCTGCTCAACGAGGCGGCCGCGCAGCCGGACGCGGTCCCGCAGCTGAGCCGGACCGGACGGCAGGTCCGGGCGACGGCGGGGCAAGCGTTGTCGACCGTGGCCCGGGCCGCGGTGACGATCCTGGGCGGGCCGGACGCGGATCTGCTGAAGGAATGCGGACGGCCGGAGTGCACGCAGGTGTACCTGGACCATTCACGCGGGTCCCGGCGGGAATGGTGCGCGATGGCGACCTGCGGAAACAAAATGAAGGCGGCCGCTTATCGAGCGCGGCAACGGGGAAATCCGCCGCTGACTCCGTCTCGGCAATCCTGACCGAGGCGGCCTTCAGCCGGCGAACAATCGAGTCAGCGCAGTCCGGCTTTCGTCGTCCGCCGCGCGGTAGATCAGCACGCGCTGGTCCGGATTCTCCAGCGGGGCAAGCACTTCGAACCGCACCGTCAGCTCTCCGGCTTCGGGATGCCGCAGCACCTTGAGGCCCCGGCCGTTGATCGCGACGTCTCGTTCCGCCCACCACCGCGCGAATTCCTCGTCCTGGGCAAGGAACTCCGCGATCAGGTCGTTCAACTCCGCGTCGTCCGGATGCGTCGCCCAGGCCGCTCGCAGGTGCGCGATGCCTTGCCGCACCACGGTTTCCCGGTCGGTGTAGAACGTCTGCAGTTCCGGATGACGCAGGCACAACCACATCGCGTTGCGCTGAGCAGGCGGCAGCGTCTCGAAATCCACCAACAGGCGCGTCATCTCGCGGTTCCAGGCCAGGATGTCGTAGCGATGGTTCAGCAGCATGGCCGGAAGCGGGGAAAGATCGGCGATCAGCTGCGCCAGCGGTTCCGCCGCGACGGCAGCCGGTTTGTCCGCTGACCGAGGCTGCTGCTGAGCCAACCCGTAGAGGTAAGCGCGCTCGCCAGGGCTCAGCCGCAACGCTCCGGCCAGCGCCTCCACGACCTCCGCCGACGGACGCAGCCCGCGCGCCTGTTCCAGCCGCACGATGTAGTCGATGCTCACGCCGGCCAGCTCGGCGACCTCTTCGCGGCGCAAGCCGGGCGTGCGGCGGGCCTGGCGGCGCGCGGGAAGGCCGAACTCGTCCGGGTCGAGGCGTTCGCGGCGGGTCCGCAGGAACGCGGCCAGCTCTTGAGTTCGGTCCACAGCGCGAGTCATCGCCGCCGACTCTACCCGAGCGTAGGACTCGCCTTCCCAGGCAAATCCCTCCCTTACCCCGGACGCGCGACGAGAACAGGCTGGTCAGCGGCACTGGAGCACAAGCACAGGAGGACCCATGCCGCTCACTCTCGACACCTACCGGCTGCTGGGCCGTTCGGGGCTGCGGGTCTCGCCGCTGGCGCTCGGCACGGCGACCTTCGGCACCGAATGGGGCTGGGGCGTCGCCGAGGAGGGCGCGCGCCGGCTGTTCGACCGCTACGTCGAACTCGGCGGCAACTTCATCGACACGGCGCCGACCTACACCGACGGCACTGCCGAGCGCTTGCTCGGCAAGTTCGCCCGCGGCCGCCGCGAAAGCCTTGTCCTGGCGACGAAGTACACCACCCTGCGCCGCCCCGGCGACCCGAACTCCGGCGGACCGCACCGCAAGAATCTGTTCGCGTCGGTGGAGGCCAGCCTGCGGCAGCTGGACACGGACTACCTCGACCTGCTCTACCTGCACGTCTGGGATTTCACGACGCCGGTCGAGGAAATCCTGCGCGGCATGGACGACCTCGTCCGCCAGGGCAAAATCCACTACGTCGCGATGTCCAGCGCGCCCGCCTGGCAGGTCTCGCGCATGCAAACGGTCGCCGACCTGCGCGGATGGGCGCCGCTGGTCGCGTTGCAGGTCGAGTACAGCCTCGTCGAGCGCACCGGCGAGCGCGACCTGCTCCCGATGGCCCGCGAGATGGGTCTCGGAGTGGTTCCGTTCTCCCCGCTGGGCGGCGGCGTCCTGACCGGCAAGTACACCCGCGCCGACTTGACCGCCGCCGACCCGGCCCCGGGCGAGAGCACCCGCAAGAGCTTCAATCTCGCCGTCGGCGCGGTCACCGAACGCAATCTGGAGATCGCCGACGTCCTGGCCGGCGTCGCGAAGGAGATCGGCTGCACCCCCGCCCAGGCCGGGCTCGCCTGGACGCTGCGGAACCCCGCCGTGACCGCGCCGATCATCGGGGCCCGCACCCCTGAGCAGCTGGAAGACAACCTGGCCGCGCTGACCGTCGAGTTCGCCGAGCCGCAGCTGGCCCGGCTCGCCGAAGCCAGCGCGATCCGGCTCGGCATCCCGCACGACCAGCTCGCCAGCGACCACCTCCGCACGGCGACGCGGGGCGGCTTGACCATCGAAGAGCGGCACTGACCGGCGGCAGCCCCTATCGCTTGCGCACGGCGGCAGGGGCTGACCGTCCTATTGCCGGCTGCGCGAAATGCCGCGGCGCGAATACGAACCACCCCAGCCCGAGCGAACGCCTAACCGCCCAGTTCAGCATTGCCGGTCGAATTTGTTCAACCCTCCGGAAGTCGGTGATTCCGAAGACCGGGCAGAATCGCTGCACCGGACCGCCCCGATCCGCGGTCTTCCGTGCGCCCGCGCAGTTTCCCACTGTCCATTATAGACAGAGGGAAACACGCTGGGTGCCCGCGATCCGCGCTCGCGCCACCCGTCCGGCGCAATCTCCGGAAAACCCGTCCGGCAAGCACCACAAGAGACAGTGGTCTTGCCTGACAACGTTGACGGATAACGGCCGCTCCGCCTTTCTTTGCCAGCTGTTGACCTTTCCGGCGACCCGGGCGTATGGTCTAGACCAAGAAGCCCACCCCCTTCGCTCGAACCTCCCGCGGGCCGGCTCCCGGAAAGCCGGTGCGTCGCTTTGTCGTACCCGCACAAGGAAACGAGCATTCCCCGAAGGAGCTGTCCATGAAAGCGAACCGGAAACTCGTCGCCGCCGCGGTCGGCACGGCGATCGCCCCGGTGCTCGTGCTGATCAGCCCGGCAGGCATCGCCAGCGCGCACGGGTACGTCAACGCGCCGGCCAGCCGGCAGGCCCAGTGCGCGCAGGGAGTCGTGTCCTGCGGCCAGATCAAGTACGAACCGCAGAGCGTCGAAGGGCCGAAGGGGCTGCACAGCTGCAGCGGCGGCAACGCCCAGTTCGCCGAACTGAACGACAACAACAAGGGCTGGAAGGCGTCGCCGGTCGGTTCCTCGGTGGCCTTCACCTGGAAGTTCACCGCCCGGCACCGCACCTCCAACTACGAATACTGGATCGGCAACGACAAGATCGCGACGGTGGACGGCGGCGGCCAGCAGCCCCCGGCGACGGTCACCCACAACGTGAACCTCAAGGGGCACAACGGAAGGCAGACGGTGCTCGCCGTCTGGAACATCGCGGACACCGCGAACGCCTTCTACGCCTGCATCGATCTGCAGGTCAGCTGACCCGGACGGTCCACAACAGACACTGAGGCGCGGGCCGTGGCGGCGGCCCGTGCCTCAGTGCGCGTCCGCGGCGTTTTCCGGGAATGACAAAACCGGCCAGTTTCCCCCGCATTCGTTGACCCCGTCTCCCGGCCGTGGCTAGCGTGCCGGTCACCGGAAAAGGGCACGACTCCAGGAGGCGGTTTTCCTTGATTTCCCGGCGGGCATTCCTCGGCGCATCCGCGGCAGCCGCGACATTTCCACTCTGGAACGCCGCGTTTGCCTCCGCGACCACTCCCGACACCGCGAAGGTCGCGTTCAACGACCAATCCGGCGCCAACGAGGCCTACGCGTATATCACCGGCACGACACTGGACAACCGGCTCGTCATCCTGAAAGCCGATGGCACGCCTTACTATCCGCCTTCCCCGGGCAGCGACCACACGCCGCTCGGCGAGGACTGCGCGATCCCGCTGAAGTCGCTTTCCCAGGTCACCGTCCCGAAAATGTACGCGGCCCGGATCTACGTCGCCCTGGACAGCAAGCTGGACTTCTTCGTCAACCAAGGCCCGGCGCTCGTGCATCCGAGCTTCCTCGCCGCCGACGATCCGAATTACGGCCGGAACTGGTCGTTCTGCGAATTCACCTTCAACAACGACGTGCTGTTCGCCAACATCAGCTACGTCGACTTCGTCGCGATCCCGATCGGCCTGCACCTCACCACGACCGGCTCCGGCGACCAGACCGTGCCCGGGCTTCCGGCGCGCTCGCTCGACCCGATCTGCGACGCGCTCAACGCCCAGGGCGGCAAATGGGGCACACTCATCGAAACCGGCGGCGACGGCAAACCGCTGCGCGCCCTGTCCGCGCATTACCGCGCCGATCAATTCGGCGGATACCTCGACGGCTACATCGACGAGGTGTGGAAGAAGTACACCAGCGAGACGCTCACCGTCGACACCCAGGTGCCCGGCCTCGGCGCGTTCACCGGCCAGGTGGGCGCGGACGGAGTGCTCGCCTTCAACAACGGCGAACGATTCGACAAACCCGCCACGCCGGACGTGTGGAGTTGCGACAGCGGGCCGTTCGCCATCAAACAAGGCGACAGCGACGCCCGCAAGGCGATCATCCCGCGGCTAGCGGCGGCATTGAACCGCACCACCCTGCGCGACAACCCGAAACAGCCGACCGGCGAGGACCCCGCGAAGTTCTACCAGAACGCGGAAACCAACCACTACGCGCGGATCGTGCACAGCAAACTCCCGGACAACCGGGGTTACGCGTTCCCGTACGACGACGTCTCCCCCGGCCCCGATTTCAGCGGCGCAGTCCAAGCGGGCGATCCGGACACCCTCACCATCACAGTAAACGCCCTGCGCTGAACCAAAGACGTGCCGCGGTCCTTTACGGACCGCGGCACCGTCATCCGGTGAGATCGCCTTCCCGCTCGTTCTTAGCCGCGTAAAAGGCCAGCTTCTCCTCGTCGACCTCCACCCCGAGCCCTGGCCCGGCCGGCACCTGCAACCGGCCGCCGGAAAGCTGAAGCGGCGCCACAATGTCGTCGGCGTGCAGGTAATACATGCTGTCGATCGCCCGCGACAGCACCGGCGTGCTCGCCACCACCGCCAGATGCGCGGCGGTGGCAATGCCGAGTTCGCCGCCGCTGTGCAGATTCATCCCGAGCCCGAACGTCTCGCAATGCGCGGCGAGGGCCTTCGTCGCCGCGATACCGCCCCACTTGTAGACATCACCGTGGATCACGTCGACCGCACCGAGCCGCACCGCCGGAGCGAACTCCTCGAACCGGACCACGCACATGTTGGTGCACAACGGAATCCGCACCTTCGCGCGCACCTGGCTCATCCCTTCGATCCCCGCGCACGGGTCTTCGAGATACTCGAGATCCAGCTCCTCCAACGCGATTCCGGCGCGAATCGAATCGGGCACCGACCACGCGGCATTAGGGTCGACCCGCAGCTCGACCTCCGGCAGCGCGTCCCGCAGCGCCCGCATGATCCGGATATCGCCGCGAACGTCCCGGGTGCCTTTCAGCTTCACCGCCGAGAATCCGCCCTCGGCCACCACTCTCGCCGCGTGTTCGGCCAATCCCTGCGCGAGTTCCTCGCCTTCCGCATCGGGGGCGTCCGCACGCGTGATCAACGCGGTGATCGGCACCTCGGTCCGCACCGCCCCGCCGAGCAGATCGGTCACGGACTGGCCAGTGACCCGTCCGATCAGGTCCCAGCACGCCACGTCCAGCCCGGCCAGCGCCGCGTAACCCAGATAGCCGTGGAAAAACGGCACCATGTGCTGCCGCCGATGGAACGCTTCGAGCGCGAACGGGCTCGTCCCGATCATTTCCGCGCCCAGTTTCCGGATCAGCTCGGCGACCGGACGCCCCCACATCGTCTCGCCCCAGCCCTCGGCTCCGGTGTCCGTGCGCAGCCGCACCACGGTCCGGGTTTCGCCGGTTTTGGTCTCGAACGAACTGGTGAACGGATTCGTCAACGGCAGATTCACGACCCAGACGTCGACCTCGGCGATCTTCATGCCCGCGACCCCAGCGCCACCGACACGACCCGCCGAATCGGTTCCAGCTCAACGTTTTCCACCGTCGCCTCGGACCCGGGCATTTCCTCGATCGCCGGCTCGGCCTTCAACAACACCCGAAACACCCGCGGCAACACCGTCCGACCGACCAGATCCTCCGCGAGCGCCGCCGCCTCCGGACTGTCTATTTTGTACTTTTCGGCAAGATAGCCGGCGAGCCGCGCGTACATCACCGCGAACATCGCCTCGTAATACGCCTTCGCGCTGTCCGGCAGCCGTTCGGCGGCCGAAATGCAAAGACGGCACGTCCGCGCCTGCGGCTCCCAGGTCAGCAACTGCTGGAACCGGCCGCAGAAGAGCGCGACCGCCTCGACCGGGTCGGCCGCGTAGGCGTCCGGCGTCATCAGCTTGCCGAGGTAGAGCTCGCGGACCAGGTCGAGCACCGCGAGGAACAGCTTGTCCTTGCTCTCGAAGTGCGCGTACAGCGACCGCTTGGAGGTCCCCGCGCTGGCCGCGACCGCGTCCATCGACGCGCGCTCGAACCCGGTCTCGAGGAACACGTTCTTCGCCGCCAGCAGGATGTGCCTGCGCAACTCCGCACCCCGCAGCTGCGAACCGCCTTCACGCGCCATCTTGCCTCCGTCAAAAGTAAACGGTACGGTGGAGTTTACTTCCTCCTCCGCCTCTTCGACAGTCTCCTGGAGTGCCCGCATGATCGTCGTCACCGCCCCCACCGGCAACATCGGCAGCCGCGTCCTCGCTGAGGTCGCGGACGGCTCGCGCCCCGTCCGCGCGATCATCCGCGACCCCGCGAAACTGCCCGATGACCTGCGGGAACGCGTCGAAGTACACCAGGGTTCGCACAGCGATCCAGAGGTCCTCGCCCGCGCCTTCGACGGCGCGGACACCGTGTTCTGGCTCGTCCCGCCCGACCGGCAGGCCGCCAGCGCAGACGAGGCATACTCCGGCTTCGCCCGCCCCGCCGTCGAAGCGATCCGCACCCATGGCGTCCGCCGCGTCGTGTCGGTCAGCGCGCTCGGCCGCGGCACCGCCTTCGGCGAACGGGCCGGCCATGTGACCGCCACCCTGGCCATGGACGACCTCATCGCCGACACCGGCGTCGCCTTCCGCGCGCTGGCGAATCCGACCTTTATGGACAATCTGCTGCGCCAAACCGCGGTGATCAAAGAACAAGGCACGTTCTACGACATCCTGCCGCCGGACTACGCCGCACCGACGGCGTGCACCCGCGACATCGCCGCGGTCGCCTCCCGGCTGCTGATCGATCCTTTGTGGACTGGCCGCGAAGAGGTCCCGATCCTCGGCCCGGAAGACCTGTCACTGAACCAGGAAGCCGAAATCATGAGTGACGTGTTGGGGATTTCGGTTAAGTACCAGCAGGTTCCGGTCCCGGCGCTGGGCGAGCAGGTCCGCGCGAGCGGTCACTCCGAAGCGATGACACAGTCCATGATGGACATGATGACCGCGAAGCTGAACCACCTGGACGAGGGCGTCGTCCGCACCCCGCGGCATGCCGTCGAGACCCCGACGACTTTCCGGCAGTGGTGCGAAGAAGTCCTCAAGCCCGCGGTGGACAGGGCCTGAGCCTATCGGCCGCGGTGGGCCAGTCCGGTCAGAATGTGGTCCTGAGCGGAGCACTCCTTCGGCGTGCGGCGTTTCCGCTTCGACCACGATCCGGCTCAGCCGCGGATAGTCTCCGCTGCCGATGACCGATTCGCCGTACTGCCAGCCATTTCGGCATGTCCGCTCCGGACCGGCGCGCCGGTTCCTGTCCGGCCAATTCATCGAGGACATGGCCGCGGACAAAGGTCAGCACGGTGCCGGCTTTTGTCCGCCGCCAGGTCCAGCACGTCCACCGTCGCGTACGCCGCGTCCAACTGTTCGACCCGAGCGGCGGGCAACGCAGCAAGCCACGGATGCCGCAACACCAAGGCGCGGAGCTCGCCCTGCGCGCCATCTTCCCGCACCCTGAGCAACACTGCGGCCTTCAATGGCACTCAGTGCACTTGACTAGCCGTCCGGCAAGCGGCACCTCAGCCGGGCTCGGCCTCGCGCAGCGCGGCACCGATCCGGGTCACCACCTCGTGCAACGGCGTCGCAGTGCTGAGCACCGCCACCACTGTCCCCGGCTCGCCCGACGGCTTCTCGCCGGACGTCCGGAATGCGTCCGCGACCAGGGTGAACGCCTCCGTCGCCGCGGCCTCGATGTCGTCCCGGCCGCCGCTGCGCAGCCAACGCCGCAAGACGTGGTTGTTCGCCGCCGCGATCGCCGCCGCGGCGACCGCCGCGCGGAGAGTCGCGGCCTCGTCCCCAGCGGCGGCGAACCGGTCCTGAAGGTAACGGGCGAGGACACGCTGGTACCGGTCGACCGTCGCGACTTCCTTGTCCCGCAACGACGGCACCGTGCGGGTGAGGCTGAACCGCTTGAGCGAGACGTCCAGTTCCGCCGCGTAAGACTCCAGCACGAGCGACACCGCGGCGGTCGCCACCTCGATCGGATCGCGCGCCGGGTCGGCGGTCTCGAAGACCTGCTCCATCTCGGCGACGATCTCGTCGTGGTTGGCGAAGAGGACGTCGTCTTTGCTGTCGAAGTACCGGAAAAAGGTCCGCCGCCCGACGCCCGCGGCCGCGGCGATGTCGTCGATGGTCGTCGCCTCGTACCCGTTGGCCGCGAAGAGATCCACGGCCGCCGTGGCAAGCGCACGACGCAACTGCCGCCGCCCGGCCGGCGTGGCCCCGACCCTGGTGCGCGGCGTCTCCGTCATCCCCGAACGGTAGCAGCCCGGGTTGCTAGTGGCACTCAGTGCCGTTAGCATGGGTCGCGCACCCCATGCGAGCGGAAGGCGTCGACGATGACACTCGACCAGCAACTGCGGCCCGACCACCACACCGGCCCGGACCCAGCGGACGCGTACTACGGCGGGGTGTTCGGCTGGTCCGTCCGACGGCAGGGCGCGCGCCTGTTCCTGGCCCTGGAAAACGGCCTGTGCGCAGTCACCCTGCCGAAACTCACCGCGGCTCCCGTGCTCACTCACCTGTCCGCACTGGGCTGCGACAGCCCTTCCCTGATCCTCCCCACCCAGCACGGCCCGCGCCTGGCAATCCTCGCCGAAACCGGCGGCGAACTCCTCCTGCGAGGCACCCTGCCCGCCGACGTAACCGTCCTGGACAGCGGCGCGCTCCTGCCCCTGCCGATCGGACAGCAGGCACCCGGAACAGGCCCGGAATGGCTGACCGCCCCCGACCCGAGGCACCGCTGGCTGCCGAGCGTGAGCGCAGTACTGGCCGGAGTGCGGCAGCGCCCCTGACTCCGCTTCCCCGCATGGCCTCTCACGACCGACGGCACCGATCTGTTACACCCTCCGCGGACACCAATTTCAGCGCGCCGACTTCACCTCAACTCGTGCCGTGGGGCCTCTTCACAGCCTGTGGAACCCAAGCTTCGCAAGAGCCGCTACACAGGCCCGCGCCTTAGCGCGAGTTCACCCCTTCATGGCATGGCCGCGCCCCGTGCCGTGAAGGTTCCCCTCACGGACTCTGATTCCCTCAGGGTTCCCCTCACGACCCGCCCGCCCGCGGCCGCGATGCGCCCCAATGCGGCATTGGGTGCATGCGACGCACCGAACGCCACATTGGGTGCATCTGACGCACCCAATGCCACATTGGGGCGCTAGCCCCACTCACCAAACCGCAGCCGATGCACCCAACGCTCGAGGCACCCAGCCCCCAAACCGCACCGCTGCACCCAAGGTTCGAGGCACCCAGCCCCTCCCCCGCACCCCGATACGAAGCTCTCCTGCGGTCTGGGGGTGGGGTTTTAGCGCAAAATAAACCCCAGGAAAACACACCCCAACCCCCCAACAAAAA
>NZ_JBHZAG010000096.1:0-35678 GCF_042754125.1 Amycolatopsis sp. NPDC059235 | reverse complement strand
AAACGCGGCCGAGGCGGCTCTCCACTCCCGCAGCGGTGGGGGGGGGGGGGGGTGTGGGGGTACTCTTAACAAAAAAAAGCCCGGCCCCGGCCCAGCAACCCCGCCGAGCCCGGCTTGGGGGGCGGGGGCGCCCCCCCCCCCCCCCCTTCCGGTCATTTTCCGGGTTTCGGCGGCTTCCCGTCCTTCTCCGGCCGCCGCGCGGGCGGGTCCTGGCCGATCACCGGCGGAGTCACCTGCGCGGGCTCGCCGAAGATCTCGGAGGTCTTCGCCGCCGTGCGCTGCCTCGGCTTGTGCTGCGAGATTCCGCCGCCACCGCCTCCGCCGCCCATTCCGGCGAAGCCCATCATCGGCATCATCGACGTGCCCGAGCCCTGATTCGCCGCCGCGGCCTGCGGTGCCGGGGCGACCGGCTCGACCGGCGGAATGCCCGCCTGACCTTGCTCCAGCCGCGGATCGGCGGCGGTTTCCTTGCCGTGATGGGAATCCTCGGCGGCGGACGGGCTCACCGAATCGTCCGAAGCGGACTCGGCAGAGGCCGCCGAGGCCGCCGAGGCCGCCGAGGCCACTGTGGACTCTCCGGCCGCGGCATCGGCCGACGGACTGGTCCCGGCAGCGGCGCCCGCGGGGGCACTCGCGGGCCCGTCCGCGTCGTGCAGCCGGAACTGCTCCGCCGGATAGTGGTGCCGCAGTTCGATGCTCGACGGGCTCCCCGCCGGAGCGTCGACCCCGGAGCACAACCGGCCGAACTCGCGCAGCACGTCCTCCGCCGCCTCGTGCAAGGACTTCAGCGACTGCTCGGTCTCCCGCATCTGCGAACGCGCCCGGGAAGCGCCCCCACTGGGCAGCATCGCCGATTCGGACAGCAAATCAGCGGCGTCGACCAGCACCTCCTCCGCCGCGCCCGCGATCTTGCGCAGTGATTCGGTGAGCTGGTCGAGCGAACCGGCGAGCGCGTCGAGCGCGTCCTCCGCCCCCTCGCTCGCGGCGCGAATTTCGCCAAGGTAGGCGACAAACGCGTCCGCGTCGGGGCCGGACCACGACGCGTCGATCCGGCCGAGATCCTCCGCGAGGTCCTTGGACACCCTGGCCGCCGTGCGGGCCGCGGCACGCAGGCTCTCGGCCTCCGCGTCCAGTTCCTCCCAGCGGCCGGTGAGCGGCTGGTAGTAGGCGGCGACCGGATCCGGCACACCCAGCTCGCGGGCGAGCTCGGTCACGTACGCCAGAGACGGCTCCGTCACGAGATCCTCCCGGCGCGCTCGATCCGCTCGGCTGCGTCGGCGTCCCGCTCGGCGTGGCCGGTGGTGAGCTGCTCCAGCGCCGCGGTGACCGACCGCAGCGCGGCCACCCCGGCGGTGAGCTGGCCGCGCAACGCCTGCGAAGCCTGCGCGTACGACTCCGGCACGCCCAGCCGCGCGGCCGCCTCGCCGTACGCCTCGGCGGTGGTCGCTCGCGCGCCCACCTCGCCCGCGGCGGTCTCCAGTTCGTCGGCCGCCTGCGCGACTTTCGCCGCGTAGCCGCCGACGACCGCGCCGTCGATCCGCACGGCGCTTGTTCCCGGACTGCTTCCCGGCGCTGACACGTTGAACCCTCCGCTCACCCGGCTATGTCCGAGTGTGACGGACGGAACCCGCTGTCAGTTCCCCGCGGGTTGCTGCTGTCCGGCCGCCTGCGGTTTGTACGAGCCCGCGTTCGGGTCGATCGGCACCGAATCGAACTGCTTCATGACGTTCTGCACGTTCAGCGACGCCCCGGTCGGCAGCAGCCCGATGATCGATTCCGGAGCGGGAAGCCGGTTGTTCAGCCCCAGCTCCTCCGCGGTCGCCGCGTCCGGGACGCCGTAGCGGATGCCGCGGTCGGAGATCAGCTGGATCGGTCCCTTGTTGAAGGTCGCGCTCGTCTCGGTGGCCGACTGCACCACCGCGCCGTACCCGGTCGGCATGTAGAAGCCGGTGATCGGCACGCCGTTCGGGCCGGTGTTGCTGACGCTGATGATCTTCGAGGTGCCGTCGGCGTTCTTCTCCACCGGGATCTGCTTGTTGATGTAGACCGAGGTGTGCGCCTGGCTGTGGTCGGCGTTGAGTGTCCAACCGAGACACGACACCGGCGACTGGACGGCGTCGAGAACGGTCGGCACGACCTGCGGGTAGGTGTCGACCCGCACGTAGCCGGGGTCGCCCTGCTGCAGCACCTTGACGTTGTTGATCTTGTCGAGGCCCAGCGTCGGCGTGGTGGCCGTGCCGCCGCTCTTCGCCGTGCGGACGATGTCCGCGACCGCGGGCGACACCTTCTGGATGCCGTTCTTCGCGATGAGCCAGAACTCCTGCGCCCCGCCGGTCGGCTGGGTCGAGAAGACGTTGCCGACGGTCAGTCCGTCGAAGCTGCTCGACGGCGTCGAACCCTCGTCGGCCACCGGCGGCGGGATCAGCTTGGTGACCTCGGGGATCGCGTTCAGCAAAGCCTGCGACACCTTGCGCGACTTCGTCGGCAGATGCAGCGCGGACCGCACCGGGTCGTTGGAGCCGGACGGCACCTCGGCGCGCACGGTGTTCGCGTTCGACCGGTAGATGAGGTAGGTCTTGCCGTTCCCGGCGTCGCCGAGCAGCGCCTGGTTCTGCTGCAGTTCGCTGCCGAGCTTGTCGATGCCGGCGATCACGTCGGTGTTGGTCTTGTTGACCGAATCCGGCTGCGGCAGCGACAAGTCGAGCACGACCTCGTCGCACACCGCCCAGTTGGGGGTGATCCGCTGGTCCGCCGACGGCAGCAGCTGCGGCCCGTCCGGGATGCCGGTGAGCTTCTCGCGCGGCATGTTCTTCAACTGTTCATCGGAGACGACAGTCGGGTTCTTCACCTCGGCCGCCTGCTGCTGGCCGCCTTGGCCGCCGCCCGGCTGTCCCTGGCTGCTCTGCTGCTTCTGCGCCATGAGGATCAGCCGCGCCGACGCGAGGTTGAAGGTGGGAATCAGTCGCGACGGGTTGCCCGTGACGACATACACGGTGCCGGACTGCTCGCCGATCACGATGTTGTCCGACTGCGGCACCGCGGGCGCGGGGCTCAACAGGCCCCACAGCACGAAAACGACGGCGCCCAGCACGCCGAGGATGACGCCGACCGCGGTCGCGCGCCCGTGCGAGCGCATCGGGTCGTGCAACATCACCGCATCACGGCGGACCAGCGCGGACTGCATCCTGCGCAGGACGAACTTGTATGCCTGAACCTGAGACTTAGTCGTGGGTGTTGATGGCATTCTCGACCTACAGTCCTCCCCGTCGCGGTACGGTTCCGCAGGATAGCCGTACGGGGACCGTCTGGTGTGGGGTTTCTACCAACTCCGGTTAGGGTCAGGCATCCCGGGACCGGCTTTCCGGGTACGCAGCACTCACGAGGGGAAGAGAACGCGCGGATGTCCGTCAGCACGCCTCCACGTCCGCCTGGTCCGCAGGGACCGCCACCGCCTCCCGGGGGACGTCCCCCGGGTCCGCCGCAGCGGCCCGGCAGAACCGGCGGACCCGGTGCGGCTCCCGGCGGTCCCGGCATGCCCCCTCGCACTCCCGCTCCCGGCGGGCCCGGAGGTCCTGGCGGACCCGGCGGTCCCGGACGGCCGGGCGGGCCGGTCACTCCCGGACCCGGTGTTCCCAAGCCCGGCGGCCCCGGCGCGCCTGGGCCCGGCGGACCCAAGCCTGGCGGCCCCGGTGGTCCCGGCGGTCCTAAGCCTGGCGGACCTGGCGGCCCCAATCCCGGTGGTCCTGGTGGACCGGGCGGACCTGGTGGCCCCACCGGCCCGCGCACTGGACGTCCTGGCGGCGGCGGGCCTGGCGGTCCCCGTCCGGGTGGTCCCGGCGGCCCTGGCGGTCCCGGTGGACCCGGCGGCGGTGGCCCCGGCGGTCCGGGAGGCCCTGGCGGCGGCGGTCCCGGTGGTCCGGGCGGTCCCGGCGGCGGCGGACCTGGCGGCCCGGGTGGCCCTGGCAGTCCCGGCGGACCGGGCGGCGGCCCCGAAAGCAGCGAACCCGCGCCGACCGGCGGCGGCACCGCGACCGCGCTCCGGATGGCCCCGCCCTCGCGGCGGCGCTCCGGCGGCATCTCGCTCGGCCCGCTGCCGGTGGTCAACCTGGTCGTGCTGGAAGTCGGCGTCGCGATCGGGCTCGTGCTGCTCGCGATCAACATGCAGCTCAAGTACGTCGCGATCGGCGTCGCGGCGCTCGGCCTGATCTTCGCGTTCCTGCGCGTCGGCGGGCGCTGGTTCACCCAGTGGCTTTCGCTGACGTTGCGGTACCGGTTCCGCTCGCGCGGCCGGGTGGCGACCCCTCCGCCGCCGACCAGCATCGAGGAACTCGCCGAGGAAAGCGCCGTCACCGGCCCGGAGGACGCGCGCGTCAGCCTGCTGCGGCTGGCCGTGCCGGACCTCGTGGTGGCGCACGCCGTCGACCACGAACGGCAGGAAGTCGGCATCGCCTGGAACGACGGCACCTGGACCGCGGTCCTGCTCGTCGAGCCGATGCCGGCGATGATCTCCCAGGCCGGCGGCGCGCCCAGCCTTCCGCTGTCCGCGCTCGCGCCGTGCCTGGAAGACCGCGGCGTGCTGCTCGATTCCATCCAGATGATCTGGCACAGCTACCCGGGTTCGGCCGCGATGCCCGCGGACGCCCCGGCGCTCAGCTCCTATCTCGAGGTGCTCGGCCCGCTGCCCGCGGCCGCGCGGCGGACGACGTGGATCGCGGTCCGGCTCGACCCGCGGCGCTGCCCGGAGGCGATCCGGGAACGCGGCGGCGGCGTCGTCGGCGCGCACCGCGCGATGATCGGCGCGCTGTCGCGGGTGCGGAACGCGCTGGAATCCCAGGGCGTGCCGACCCGGCCGCTCGACCCGGACGAGCTGCTGCGCGCCAGCATTTCGGCGGCCGAGCTCACCGCGGTCGCCGGTTCGAACGAGAAGGTCAGCCTGCAGGAGAGCTGGACCGGCGTCACCGCGGCCGGCATCGGGCACTCCAGCTACGCGATCACCGGCTGGCCCAAGGGAAAGATCAGCGGCAGCCTCAACGGGCTCACCAGCGTGCGCGCGCTGTCCGCGACGGTCGCCATGGCGATCTCGCCGTCCGCCGACGAGGGCCGCATCGGCCTGCGCGGCGTGGTGCGGCTCAGCGCCCGCAACCCGCGTGAGCTGGACGCGGCCGACCAGCGGCTGCAGAGCATCGCGGAGCGGCTGGACGTCGACCTGACCCCGTTGAAGGGCATGCAGATCTCGGCGTTCTCCGCGACGCTGCCGATCGGAGGGACGGCATGAGCGCCGCTTGCCAGCGAATCATCGTTATTCATGCCGCCGCCTCCCGGGCAGTCGGCGTGAAACTCCTCAAGGAGGCGGCGGCATGAGCACCCGAGTTCGCGACGCCGGGCAGAACACCGGCGTCGCCCCGGAATTCACCGTCGACCCGGCCATGCTCGACGCGATTAGCCCGTCCGGCGACCGCGGCGGCGTCGTCCTCGGCTCCGGCCTCAAGGGCGAACCGCTGACGGTGTCGGCGCTGCGCTCGCAGCCGACCCGCATCGTGCTCGTCGGAGGCCTCTACCTGGCCCGTCAGGTCGCGATGCGCGCCATGGCGACGGGCGCCTGGGTGGTCGTGGCCACCGGACGTCCGGCGGCGTGGCAGGTGCTGCAGCAGGCCGCCGGAAGCCGCGACGGACGTCCGTCGCCGCTGGTGCAGATCCGCCGGCTTTCGCCGGTCGAGCTGCCGCGCCCGTCCGAGGACGCCCCGCTGCTCGTGGTGACCGACGGCGGCCCGACCCCGCAGGACCTGTTCCCGCCCCGCTCGCCCTGGCAGACCACGGTGTACGTGCTGCCGTACCTGCACCCGCAGGCGGGCACCACGGCGAATGCGGCGGACCTCGTGCTGATGCAGCGGCTGCCCGCCGGACAGGCTGAACTGGCCGCCCGCATCTGGCGGCTGCCGCCGCAGATGATGCGCCAGCTGACCACGTTGAAGGACGACCAGGTCGTCGCGCTGGGCACGAACCTGTGGCGTCCGCTGCGGCTGGTCACGACGCAGAAGGAACAGCAGCTGCTCGGTCCGGTTCGCCGGGGCGACTGAGCACCTCCGGAACGTCGAAAGGCCTCCTTGCCGGGATTCCGGCAAGGAGGCCTTTTCACAGTTTGCGGTGTTCGGCCTCAGTCAAGACCACCACATTCGGCGGGAGGCCGATGGCCCACTCCGCCAGGCGCTCAGCCACCGCCTGATACGGCAAAGTCCCGGTCGCGGTCGCGATCACCAGGTCGTACGCGTCGTCCTCCGGCGCGTCCAGGTCGTAGTCGTTGAGCCCGTAGAAGACGTACACCGACATCCAGCCCAGCCGCTTGTTGCCGTCGATCAGCGGATGGTTCCGGACGATGGATTCCAGCAGCACCGCGGCTTTCTCGTGCGGGTCCGGATAAGCGTCCTGCCCCATCAGCGAGGACTGCGGCCGGTGCGCCGCCGCGTCGAGCAAGCCCAGATCGCGTACCCGGGGCACCCCGAGATCGCCCGCCAGCGTGAGCAGATCGTCGAGCGTCAGGTACTCGATCACTGCGCCAGGCGATCAAGCAGGGAGGCGTAGCGGGCGCGGCCTTCCGCGGACAGGTCTCGAACCCGGTCGTCCCGGACCCGGCGGGCCGCGGCGTCCGCGATCGCACGCACCACCGCTTCGTGCTTGCTCACCCCGTCCGCCTCGGCAAGCAACGCGAGCGCACGCTCCAACTCGTCGTTCAACCGCAAAGTCATCGCCATGAGGTGGATGATACCACTCTGGTATCACCGGTGGCCTGCTCTTTTACCGCAGGCCCGGCCTAAAGCTCGGTCGACGACCGCACATTCCGGGTCTGCTCCGCCCGCGCGGCCAGCAGATCGTCGGGCGGGTAGTCCACCGCCGTCAACGTCAGCCCGTGCGCCGGAGCGACCGCGCTGTCCCGCGCCCCGCTCGCCAAAACATCGCCAGGCCAGCCGGTTCCGCGCCGCCCGTCCCCCACGAGCAGCAACACCCCGACCAGGCTCCGGACCATGGAATGGCAGAACGCGTCCGCGCTGACCCGGACTTCCAGCAGGTGCTCGTCGATCCGGGTCCATTCCAGACGCTGCAGCTCGCGGATCGTCGTGCCGCCCTCGCGCTGTTTGCAGTACGCCGCGAAGTCCTGCAGCCCCAGCAAGGTCTCAGCGGCGGCGTTCATCCGCTCTGTCGACAGTGGACGGCCCCAGGCCAGAGTGTCGTTGCGCCGCAAGGGATCGACGCCCCACGGGGCATCTGAGACGCGATACCGGTAGTGCCTGCGGATGGCCGAGAACCGGGCGTCGAAACCCGCCGGGGCCACGCGGGCGTTCAACACCCGGGCGTCGGCGGGCAAAAGCTTGTTCCAGCGGCCGCGCATCCGCGTCAGATCCGGGATTCCCCGTTCGTCCACGGGAATCCGCCCCGGCGCACCAGGCGCGAACGGGACGACGTCGACGTGCACGACCTGACCCGTCGCGTGCACCCCGGCATCCGTGCGGCCCGCGACGACCACGGACTTCGGCACCGACTCCCCCGGCGGCTGGCGCTGCAACGCCTGTTCCAGTTCGGCCTGCACGGTGCGGCGGCCGGGCTGGCGGGCCCAGCCGGAGAAATCCGTGCCGTCGTAACTCACGTCCAAGCGCAGACGAACGAGCCCGCCCTCCCCGTGGGGAGCGGCGGGCTCGTCCGATGTAGACAGTGCCGGCAGGACTCAGTCCTTCTTGGCGTCCGCGTCGTCCGAGGCAGCAGCCTCGTCCGCGGCCGGGGCGGCCTCTTCGGCAGCCGGGGCCTCTTCGGTCGAGGCGGGAGCCTCAGCGGCTTCCTCGACGACCGGAGCGGCGGCGACCTCGTCCTTGGCGAACTTGGTGCCGCGGGCCCGCTCGGCCTCAGAGGTGACGGTCTTCTCCGCGACCAGTTCGATGACGGCCATGGCGGCGTTGTCGCCCTTGCGCGGCATCGTCTTGGTGATGCGGGTGTAACCGCCGGCGCGCTCCGCGAAGTGCGGGCCGATCTCGGCGAACAGCTTGTGCACGACGTCCTTGTCCCGGACGACCTTCTGCACCAGGCGACGGTTGTGCAGGTCGCCCCGCTTCGCCTTGGTGATCAGCTTCTCGGCCAGCGGGCGGACCCGCTTGGCCTTGGCCTCGGTCGTCGTGATCTTGCCGTGCTCGAACAGCTGAGTGGCCAGGTTGGCCAGGATCAGCCGCTCGTGCGCGGCAGACCCGCCGAGCCGGGCTCCCTTGGTAGGGGTGGGCATGACTTTCTCCTAGTTCAGCTCACAGCGTCCGGGCACGAGGCCTCAGAGCTGCTCGGTCTCTGCGTAGTCCTGGCCATCGTCGTGGCCGTCGTCCGAAATCCCGCCGCCGATGCCGGCGACCCCTTCCGACCAGCCTTCGCCGTCGTAGCTGGTGGCAGCCGCGGACGGGTCGAACCCGGGCGGGCTGTCCTTCAGCGCGAGGCCGAGGCCGACGAGCTTCAGCTTGACCTCGTCGATCGACTTGGCGCCGAAGTTGCGGATGTCGAGAAGGTCCGCCTCGCTGCGCGAGACCAGCTCGCCAACGGTGTGGATGCCTTCGCGCTTCAGGCAGTTGTACGACCGGACGGTGAGGTCCAGGTCCTCGATCGGCATCGCGTAGGCGGCGATGGTGTCCGCCTCCTGCGGCGACGGGCCGATCTCGATGCCCTCGGCGTCGACGTTCAGCTCGCGGGCGAGACCGAACAGCTCCACCAGCGTCTTGCCGGCCGAGGCCACCGCGTCGCGCGCGGTGATCGACGGCTTGGTCTCGACGTCCAGGATCAGCTTGTCGAAGTCGGTGCGCTGCTCGACACGGGTGGCCTCGACCTTGTAGGTCACCTTCAGCACCGGCGAGTAGATCGAGTCGACCGGGATCCGGCCGATCTCCGCGCCCGCCTGCTTGTTCTGCAGGGCCGGAACGTAACCGCGGCCGCGCTCGACGACGAGCTCGATCTCGAGCTTGCCCTTGCCGTTCAGCGACGCGATGTGCAGATCCGGGTTGTGCACGGTGACGCCCGCGGGCGGCACGATGTCGGCAGCCGTGACCTCACCGGGGCCCTGCTTGCGCAGGTACATGGTGACCGGCTCGTCCTCTTCCGAGGACACGACCAGTTCCTTCAGGTTCAGGATGATGTCGGTGACGTCTTCCTTCACCCCGGGAACGGTGGTGAATTCGTGCAGCACGCCGTCGATGCGGATGCTCGTCACGGCCGCGCCCGGGATGGACGACAGCAGCGTGCGCCGCAGCGAGTTGCCGAGCGTGTAGCCGAAGCCGGGCTCCAGCGGCTCGATGGTGAACCGGGAGCGAGTCTCGTTGACCGTCTCTTCGCCGAGAGCCGGCCGCTGGGAAATCAGCATTTCTTAGTTTCCTTTCCAGACGACGCCCGCCATATGACGTCGAAGGGATGGCGTGGCGGCGGCGCACTCTGGGCGCCGCCGCCCTGCAACCAGTCGCAGAGACCGGTTACTTCGAGTAAAGCTCGACGATCAACTGTTCCTGAACCGGAACATCGATCTGCGCGCGCTCCGGCAACTGGTGGACCAGCACGCGGAGGTTCGACGGAACGACCTGCAGCCACGCCGGGACCGGACGGTCGCCGAAGGACTCCTTCGCGACCACGAACGGAAGCGTGCCCGCCGACTTCGGCTTGACGTCGATGATGTCCCACTTGGTGACCTGGTAGGACGGCACGTTGACCTTGACGCCGTTGACCAGGAAGTGGCCGTGGCTCACCAGCTGCCGCGCCTGACGGCGGGTGCGGGCGATGCCGGCGCGGTAGATCACGTTGTCCAGCCGGGACTCGAGGATCTGCAGCAGGTTCTCACCGGTCTTGCCCGGACGCCGCACGGCTTCCTTGTAGTACCGGACGAACTGGCGCTCGAGAACGCCGTAGGTGTAGCGAGCCTTCTGCTTCTCCTGCGACTGCAGGAGGTACTCGGACTCCTTGATGCGCCCGCGGCCGTGCTGGCCCGGCGGGTAGGGGCGACGCTCGAAAGCCTGGTCGCCGCCGATGAGGTCAACCTTGAGGCGACGCGAAATACGCGTCGCGGGGCCGGTGTAACGAGCCATTTCTTAGTACTCCTCCCCGTTCCTCAGACCCGGCGCCGCTTGGGCGGGCGGCAGCCGTTGTGAGGCTGCGGGGTCACGTCCTGGATGGTGCCGACCTCGAGGCCGGCCGCCTGCAGCGAGCGGATCGCCGTCTCGCGGCCCGAACCCGGGCCCTTCACGAAAACGTCGACCTTCTTCATGCCGTGCTCGGCAGCCTTGCGGGCGGCGTTCTCGGCGGCCATCTGCGCGGCGAACGGAGTCGACTTGCGCGAGCCCTTGAAGCCCACGTGGCCGCTCGACGCCCACGCGATCACGGCGCCGGTCGGGTCCGTGATCGAGACGATGGTGTTGTTGAAGGTGCTCTTGATGTGCGCGTGACCGTGCGCGACATTCTTCTTTTCCTTGCGGCGGACCTTCTTGGCCCCCGCAGTGCGGCTCTTGGGTGGCATGTTCTGAGGGATCTCCTGTTAGCGCGCGTTCTCTTGGTGAGCGGCGACCGCTTCCTGCTGCCCGCGGCGGATGATGGATCCGGCGTCGGTGTAGAGGTTGCGCAGTGCCATCGGGCGGGCGTAGAGCGCCTTGGGCGAGACACAAGCCGTGGAGCGACGGACGGAACCGCCCATGCGAACGACCTTCTTGCCCTGGGTGCTCACTTCTTGCCAGCCTTCTTCTTGCCGGCGACCGTCTTCTTCGGGCCCTTGCGGGTGCGGGCGTTGGTCTTGGTGCGCTGACCGCGCACCGGCAGACCGCGACGCCAGCGCAGACCCTGGTAGGTCCCGATCTCGATCTTGCGCCGGATGTCGGCGTTCACCTCACGGCGAAGGTCACCCTCGACCTTGAAGTTTTCGTCGATGTAGTCCTTCAGCTTGACGAGATCCTCGTCGCTGAGGTCCTTGACGCGGGTGTCGGCGTTCAGCTCGGCAGCAGCGATCATCTGCTTCGAGCGGGTACGGCCGATCCCGTAGATGTAAGTCAGCGCGATCTCCAACCGCTTCTCGCGGGGGAGGTCGACGCCAGCGAGTCGTGCCACTGGTGCTCCTTTTTCGGGTTCGTCTCCAGGTCTGCTCCCCGTCCGGTTCCGGAACCGACTCGCCTGTCGTGCCCGGGGCTTGCGCCCCGGGTGTCCCGGCCCCGGCCTGAAGTCCGGGGGTGCACCGGGCCGCTTTCGCGGCCCGGCAGGTACGGGGAGGGTGGGTAGCCGTCAAGCGGCCTGCTGCAGTGCGGTGGTCAGCCCTGACGCTGCTTGTGACGCAGGTTCTCGCAGATCACCATGATCCGGCCGTGACGGCGGATCACCTTGCACTTGTCGCAGATCTTCTTGACGCTCGGCTGGACCTTCACGTCTTCCTGCTTCCTGCTCTGCTCGGCTCTGGCGTGATCACTTGTAGCGGTAGACGATGCGACCACGGGAGAGGTCGTAGGGCGACAGCTCCACGACAACCCTGTCCTCCGGCAGGATGCGGATGTAGTGCTGCCGCATCTTGCCGCTGATGTGTGCCAGGACCTTGTGGCCGTTCTCCAACTCGACGCGGAACATCGCGTTGGGGAGCGGCTCGACCACGCGGCCTTCGACCTCGATGGCCCCGTCTTTCTTAGCCATGTCCTCCGCAATCCCTGATGCACGCTTGATGTGCACAGCGTGATCGGTTTTGAGCTCGAGTCCTTGCTTACTGGGTGGTGCTCGGCCACACTCGGCCCCGGGTCCATGAGGTTCGCGAGAATTCACGAGCATGCTGGAACCGGCGCATGAGCGCGCCGACTTGACAGTGTACGCAACCCGTGCAGTGCCCCGTCGACCGGGGGTGAAGTAGACCCTTGTGAGTGGCGGCGCGGGGCCGCTCAGGACTCTTCGGGCAGGGTGAGCACCCAGGGACCGTCTTCGGTGATGGCGACGGTGTGCTCCCAGTGCGCGGCGCGCGAACCGTCGATGGTGACGACCGTCCAGCCGTCTTCCAGTTCGAGGGTTTCGCCGCTGCCGCCGGTCAGCATGGGCTCGACCGCGAGCGCCATGCCGGGCTTGAGCCGCGGGCCCTTGCCGGGTTTGCCGACGTTCGGCAGGAACGGCTCCATGTGCATCTCGCGGCCGATGCCGTGGCCGCCGTACTCGAGGATCATCCCGTACTCGCGGCCGTCGTCCCGGCCAGCCTTTTCGGCGGCGGTCTGCACAGCGAACGAGATGTCGGTGAGCCGGGAACCCGCGCGGACGGCTTCGATGCCCGCCCACATCGCGCGTTCGGTGGCCGCGGACAGCTGCCGGTCCTTTTCGCTGACCTCGCCGATCTCCAGCGTGACCGCGGAGTCGCCGTGCCAGCCGTCGAGGATCGCGCCGCAGTCGACCGAGATCAGGTCGCCCTCGGCGAGCACCTGCTTGCTCGACGGGATGCCATGCACGATCTGCTCGTTCACCGAGGCGCAGATCGACGCCGGGAACCCGTGGTAGCCCTTGAACGAGGGCACCGCGCCGGCGTCGCGGATCGTCTGCTCGGCCAGTTCGTCGAGCTCGGCCGTGCTGACCCCGGGCCGCGCGAGTTCGCGCACGCCGGCCAGGGTGCGGGCGACGACGAGTCCTGCCGCCCGCATGGCCTCCAGCTCGCCGCGGGTCTTGACCTCGATCATGCGCCCGCGGCGGAGCACTTGCAGAACACGCAATCCTCCGAGGTTCACGTGCGGTCGCGCAGCGCTTTCAGCACGCGGTCCGAGATCTCCTGCACCTCGCCGACGCCGTCGACCTTCACCAGGATGTCGGCGTAGTACTCCAGCAGCGGCGCGGTCTCCGACACGTACACCTGCTGGCGGCGGCGGATCACGTCTTCGGTGTCGTCCGAGCGGCCGCGCGACATGAGGCGGCCGACGACGACGTCCTCGGCCACGTCGAGCTGGATGACCGCGTCGAGCTTGGTGTCGGCGTCGCTCAGCATCTCGCCGAGGACCTCGGCCTGCTTGGTGTTGCGGGGGAACCCGTCGAGCAGGAAGCCCGCCTTCGCGTCCGGTTCGGCCAGCCGCTCGCGGACCATCTCGTTGGTCACCGAGTCCGGCACCAGTTCGCCCGAGTCCAGGTACCGCTTGGCCTCCTGGCCGAGCGGGGTCTCCTGGCCCACGTGCGCCCGGAACAGGTCGCCCGTCGAGATGTGCGGGATCCGCAGCTGCTCGGACAGGGCAATCGCCTGCGTGCCTTTGCCCGCGCCGGGCGGGCCGACGAGAACCAGTCGCGTCACTTCAAGAACCCTTCGTAGTTGCGCTGCATCAGCTGGCTTTCGATCTGTTTCACGGTGTCGAGCCCGACGCCGACCATGATCAGCACAGCCGTGCCACCGAACGGGAAGTTCTGGTTGTTCCCGCTGCCGGTGAGGGACAGGAAGAAGTTCGGGAGGATCGCGATGATGCCCAGGTACAGCGAGCCGGGAAGAGTGATCCGGCCCAGCACGAAGCTGAGGTACTCGGCGGTGGGACGACCGGGCCGGATGCCCGGGATGAAGCCGCCGAACTTCTTCATCTCTTCCGCACGCTCGTCCACGTTGAACGTGATCGTGATGTAGAAGTAGGTGAAGAAGATGATCAACAGGAAGTAGAGCAGGATGTGCACCCAGCTGCTCTGGTTGACCAGGTAGTTCTGAATGAACGACTGCCAGCCCGAGTTGCTCTGCGGGTCGCCGATCAGCTGGCTGAGCAGCTGCGGCAGGTACAGCAGCGAAGAGGCGAAAATGACCGGGATGACACCGGCCTGGTTCACCTTGATCGGCAGGTAGGTCGAGGTGCCGCCGTACATCCGGCGACCGACCATGCGCTTGGCGTACTGCACCGGGATCCGGCGCTGGCCCTGCTCGACGAAGATGACGCTGGCGATGATCACCAAGCCGAACGCGAGAACCACGACCAGCGCGACGCCGCCGCCGTTGCTGATGATGTTGGCGCCCTCGGCCGGGATGCGGGCCGCGATGTTCAGGAAGATCAGGACGGACATGCCGTTGCCGACGCCGCGCTCGGTGATGAGCTCGCCCAGCCACATCATCACCGCGGTGCCCGCGGTCATGGTGACCACGATCAGCGTCAGCGAATAGATGCTGTTGTCCGGGATGATCGGCTGCGAGCAACCCTGGAACAGGGTGCCGCGGTCGGCCAGCGCGACCACGCCGGTGGCCTGCAGGATCGCCAGCGCGATCGTGAGGTACCGGGTGTACTGGGTCAGCTTGTTCTGGCCGGACTGGCCTTCCTTCTTCAGCTCCTCGAAGCGAGGGATGACCACGGTGAGCAGCTGAATGATGATGCTCGCGGTGATGTAGGGCATGATGCCCGTCGCGAACAGCGACAGCTGCAGCAGCGCACCGCCGCTGAAGAGGTTGAGCAGCTGGTACACGCCCTGCTGATCGGCCTGTGCGGTACAGGCCTGCACGGCGGCGAACGAGACCCCCGGAGCCGGGATGGTTGCACCGATCCGGTAGACCGCGACGATGGCTAGCGTGAACAGGATCTTCTTGCGTAGATCCGGCGTCGCGAGAGCCGAGCGGAATGCGCTGAGCACGCGGGGGACCTCCTCGGCGTCGTCGGTCGTCCCAACCGACGATCGGCTTGGCCGGTACGAGACCGGCGGGATGTCTGACTCACTGGCAAGCCAGGAACGCTTCAGGGCAAACAGGCCCGGAAGCGTGCCGCCGACTCTAACAGCTTCGCACGGGCCGCCCGCAGCGCGTGTGCGTTTTACGTCTCAGCGCGAGACAGCCCCGCGGCGCTGAGCCGCAGGTGAGGCCAGTCGGAGCACAGATGATCACCTGTTCGGCCCGCACCGTTCGGCGGGCTTTCCCACAGCAGCACGAAAAAACGCCACCGCCCGCGCCCCCGCTGACGATCCATGAGGGGAACCTTCACGGACTCAGAGTCCCTCAGGGTTCCCCTCACGGACCGCCCCAGGGCTCCCCTCCGAACCGGCATTCCCTCAAGGGGCCCCTCACGGAACCAGATTCCCTCAAGGAGCCCTTCACGGACCGCCTCCGCCCACCGCCGGGACGCGCCCCAATGTGGCATTGGGTGCGTCAGACGCACCGAACGCCACATTGGGTGCGTGCGATGCACCCAATGCCACATTGGGGCGCAAGCCCCCACCCACCAACAAACCGCACCGGTGCACCCAACGTTCGAGGCACCCAGCCCCTCCCCCGCACCCCGATACGAAGCCTCCCTGCGGTTCGGGGGTGCTTGTCAAGGCATCTTTCCCGCCTTGACAAGCACCCCCGAACCGTCAGCACAATCAAGCTTCGGGGTGCCCCACGCAACCACCAGCGATGTCGCCGCCAGGCGACGAGCCCCCCAAGAACTCAGCCCCACCGACTACGGCGAGCAACCACCCACCTCAACTCCCCGGCCGCCGCTTCTGCCGTTCGGTGTAATCCCGCATACGCTGCGGATAACCAACCCGCGCCACCTCATACACCGGAATCGTGTGCTTATGCCCGAACCGCTGCGCGGCGTCGAAACTCCCGATCCGCCGCCGGGTCCATTCGCCGTCGTGCGCGACGAGCACCACAGTGGTGTCGGTCACCGTGGTTTTCGGCTCGACGAAGGCTTCCACTCCGCGTCGGGCGGCAGCCCATTCCTGCAGGTAGCGGGTATCGGCCTGGCCTCCGGAGCGGCCTGCTCCGGCGGACGGGCCGCGTCTGCCGCGGCGGCGCAACGAGTCGAAGATCCCCACTTCGACCACCTTTCTTCCGGCGAGAGTCCGGACTCCATTATTCCCGGTGGCGCGTGTGGCCGGTGTCGCAGCGCCGCCTTGGCCCGGCTAGGTCGCAACACCGATCGGCGTAGTGACAAGATGGCTGTTGTCGCGCGCGCGTTTATACCGGGTGCCGCGGCGACCGAAGCTTCACCCCTATCGCTGCCGAGGAGTTATTGAAGTGAGCGACACCTCCGCCGACCTCGTGATCCTGGGAGGCGGATCGGGCGGCTACGCCGCGGCCTTCCGCGCGGCCGAGCTGGGCCTTTCCGTCACGCTGATCGAGAAGGACAAGCTGGGCGGGACCTGCCTCCACCGGGGCTGCATCCCGACCAAGGCCCTGCTGCACGCCGCCGAGGTCGCCGACGAGGCCCGCGACGCCGAGACCTTCGGCGTCAAGGCCGTGTTCGAGGGCATCGACATCGCGGGGGTGAACAAGTACAAGGACGGCATCGTCTCCCGGCTGTACAAGGGCCTCCAGGGTCTGGCCAAGGCGCACAAGGTGAACCTCGTCGAGGGCACCGGCCGGTTCGTCGGCGGCACCAGCGTCGAGGTCGACGGCACCCGGTACACCGGCAAGAACGTCATCCTCGCCACCGGTTCCTACTCGCGCACGCTTCCCGGCCTCGAGCTCGGCGGCCGCATCATCGCGAGCGAGCAGGCGCTGACGCTGGACTACGTGCCGAAGAAGGTCGTCGTGCTCGGCGGCGGCGTGATCGGCGTGGAGTTCGCCAGCGTGTGGGCCTCCTTCGGGGTCGACGTCACCGTGGTCGAGGCGCTCCCGCGGCTGGTCCCGAACGAGGACGAGTACGCCTCCAAGCAGCTCGAGCGCGCGTTCCGCCGCCGCAAGATCGGTTTCAAGACCGGCGTCCGGTTCACCGGCGCGAAGCAGGACGACAACGGCGTCAGCGTGTCGCTGGAGTCCGGCGAAACGCTGGAAGCCGACCTGCTGCTGGTCGCCGTCGGCCGCGGCCCGAACTCGGCCGGGCACGGCTACGAGGAAGCGGGCGTCCAGATCGACCGCGGCTTCGTGCTCACCGACGACCGGCTGCGCACCAACCTGCCGAACGTCTACGCGGTCGGCGACATCGTGCCGGGCCTTCAGCTCGCGCACCGCGGCTTCCAGCAGGGCATCTTCGTGGCCGAGGAGATCGCCGGCCTGAACCCGCGCGTCATCGACGAGCGCGGCATCCCGCGCGTCACCTACTCGCACCCCGAGGTCGCCTCCGTCGGGCTCACCGAGGCGCAGGCCAAGGAGAAGTACGGCTCGGACGTCACCACGTTCACCTACGACCTCGGCGGCAACGGCAAGAGCCAGATCCTCAAGACCTCCGGCGGCGTGAAGCTGGTGAAGGCGCCGGACGGCCCCGTCGTCGGCGTGCACATGGTCGGCGACCGGGTCGGCGAGCTGATCGGCGAAGCGCAGCTGATCTACAGCTGGGAGGCGTTCCCGGAGGACGTCGCCCCGCTGATCCACGCGCACCCCACGCAGACCGAGGCACTCGGCGAAGCGTTCCTCGCCCTCGCGGGCAAGCCGCTGCACGTGCACAGCTGACGCGCAACCAGCACAATCCAGACCACGTCTTAGCGATCAAGGGAGCCAGCGAACAATGGCCTACTCCGTCACGCTGCCGGAGCTCGGCGAGAGCGTCACCGAGGGCACCGTCACCCGGTGGTTGAAGCAGGAGGGCGACACGGTCGAGGTCGACGAGCCGTTGCTCGAGATCTCGACCGACAAGGTCGACACCGAAGTACCGTCGCCGGTGGCAGGCACGGTCGTGAAAATCAGCGCCAAGGAAGACGACACCGTCGAGGTCGGCGGCGAGCTGGCGGTGATCGACGACGGCACCGGCGGCGTGCCCGAGTCCTCCGCGCCCGCCCAGCAGGCCGAGCCGGAGCCCGCCCCGCAGCAGCAGGAAGCCCCTGCTCCCGCCGCGGCGTCCGCCCCGGCCGAGTCCGCCCCGTCGCAGCCGGACACCGCTCCGGCCGCGGGCGGTTCGGGCACCGAGGTGAAGCTGCCCGAACTGGGCGAGAGCGTCACCGAGGGCACCGTCACCCGCTGGCTGAAGCAGGTCGGCGAGTCCGTGGAGGTCGACGAGCCGCTGCTCGAGATCTCCACCGACAAGGTCGACACCGAGGTCCCGTCGCCGGTCGCCGGCACCGTGCTGGAGATCCGCGCGGGCGAGGACGAGACCGTCGAGGTCGGCGGAGTGCTCGCGGTCATCGGCGACGCGAACGCCGCCCCGGCCGCGGCTCCGGCAGCCCCGGCTCCGGCCCCGGCGCAGGAGTCCAAGCCCGCTCCGGCTCCGGTGCAGGAAAGCAAGCCCGCCCCGGCTCCGGCCGCCCCGGCCCCCGCGCCCGCCGCTCCGGCTCCCGCGGCCCAAGCCCCGGCAGCTCCGGCCCCGGCCGCCCAGGCCCCGGCCGAGTCCGCGGACGGCCCGTACGTCACTCCGCTGGTGCGCAAGCTCGCCTCCGAGCACGGCATCGACCTCGCGTCGCTGACCGGCAGCGGAGTCGGCGGCCGCATCCGCAAGCAGGACGTGCTCGCCGCGGCCGAGGCCAAGCAGAAGGCGGCTCCGGCCCCGAAGGACAACACTGCCGCGGCCCCGTCCGCTCCGGCCGCCGCCGCCGCTGCTCCGGCCGCGCCGCGCGCCGCCGCGGTCTCGCCGGAGGTCGCCGCCCTGCGCGGCACCGTGCAGAAGGCGAGCCGGATCCGGCAGATCACCGCCACCAAGACCCGCGAGTCGCTGCAGGTCTCCGCGCAGCTCACGCAGGTGCACGAGGTGGACGTCACCAAGATCGCCAAGCTGCGCCAGCGCGCGAAGGCGGCGTTCAAGGAGCGCGAGGGCGTCAACCTCACGTTCCTGCCGTTCTTCGCCAAGGCGACGGTCGAGGCGCTCAAGCAGCACCCGAACGTCAACGCGTCCTACGACGAGGACACGAAGGAGATCACCTACCACGGCGCCGTGCACCTGGGCATCGCGGTGGACACCGAGCGCGGCCTGCTCTCGGTCGTGATCCACGACGCGGGCGAGCTGAGCCTCGCCGGTCTCGCGCACCGCATCGCCGACCTGGCGGCGCGGGCCCGGGCCAACAAGATCAAGCCGGACGAGCTGATCGGCGGCACCTTCACCGTCACGAACATCGGCTCCAACGGGGCCCTGTTCGACACGCCGATCATCGTGCAGCCGCAGTCCGGCATGCTCGGCACCGGTGCCGTGGTGAAGCGCCCGGTCGTCGTGGCCGACGCCGAGGGCAACGACACCATCGCGGTCCGCTCGATGGCGTACCTGCCGCTGACCTACGACCACCGCCTGGTCGACGGCGCGGACGCCGGCCGCTTCCTGACCACGATCAAGCAGCGGCTGGAAGAGGGCAACTTCGAGGACGAACTGGGTCTCTGATCCGGTAACCCCCTCGGCCGAAGGCCCCGCACCCGCCCGGGTGCGGGGCCTTCGCGTTTTCCGACTTTCGGCTTATCCGAAATTCCGGAATATCGGAGTAAGCTGACCGGCATGCTCACTCGACGAAGCTTGCTCACGTCGGTCGCAGCAGCGGGGGCCGCCACTTTCGTTCTGCCCTCGCTCGCGCTGGCCGATCCCCCGGACCAATCCACTCCCGAAGGCTGGCTCGCCCGGCTCGCGGCGCGCCGAGGCGACGTGTCGGCGGTTTTCGCCGACGGCACCGGCCGCCGGTTCAGCCATCTCCCGGACCGATCGCTCACTGTCGCGTCCGCGATCAAGGTGGTGCATCTGCTCGCCTACACGACCGCGGTCGCGCGGGGACGGCTCGATCCGGCCGAACAGGTGCGCGTCGGCGATTGGGGCGCGCGGCATCCGTACATCGGCGACGGCCCGGTCGGCCACGGAAACCACCGAAACGCGTTGACCTACCTGGGAATCCCGTGCGACGAGTACGGCGTCGCGAAAGACCCGGATCAGCGCGTGCCGCTGCGGAGCATCGCGCAGACGATGATCTTGGTCAGCGACAACTCCGCGGCCGACTACCTGCGCTCCCGGCTCGGCGACCACGCACTGCGGGAAGCCGCGGCCCGCGGCGGCTGGCGGATGCCGGACGTCCGGATGTTCGGCGGCGAGGTGCTGCTGCTGTATTTTCCCGAGTACTGCCCGCCGCCGGGCAGCCCGGTCGAGGTCCGCCGAGCAGCGGGAGACGCGCTTTCGAACCGGTTCGCGTGCGACCCGTCGTTCCGGGCCCAGGTACTCCCCCGCGCCGCCGAGAAGCCGCCCTCCGCGGAAGCGATCATGGCGTGGTCGGCCGCGACCGGACAGGGCAGCGCCGCGCAGTTGTTCGGACTGCACCACGAAATCGCCACGAGCCGCGATCGAGCGGCCGTCCTCGCCCAGCAACTCCTCGACGTGCCCATCACGAAGAAGCCTTCAGGCTCGAAAGCCTTGCTGTACAAGGGCGGAAACCTTCCAGGCTTCCTCGTTCTCGGGTTCGACGTGCTGTGGCCGGACCGCCGTCCCGGCACCAGCACGATCTTCCTGAAGAACTGCACCCCGGAAGATCTCCAGTACGCCCCAGTGCTGATTCAGCTGTGCGTCGACGCGCTGTACCTCCCGGACACCTTCTCAGCCCTGGAGCGCGCGCTGGGACACTGACCCGCATGACCGAAGACCTCGCCGAGCGCGTCGCGGCGCTCGAACGCCGGATGGCCGCATTGGAGGGGCGGCCCGCCGAATCCGTCCAGAGCGGTCCGCAGGGGATCGTGGGCTATCAGGGTGAATTGAGCGATCCCGAGCTGCGCTGGGAAATCCGGCTCACCACGCCCGCGGTCCTCTCGCTGCCGGACGGGCCGCGCGCCGAGGTGCTCGCCGCGCTCGCGAACACCGACCGGATCGCGCTCGTCCGGCTGCTCGCCCGCGACGGCGCGCAAACCGGTGCCGCGCTGCAGGAAGCGGCCGAACTCAGCTCGCCGGGGCGGCTTTATCACCACCTCAAGGCGCTCACCGCGGCCGGGCTGGTCGAGCAGGACCGGCGCGGCAGCTACCGGCTCAAGCCGACCGCCGCGATTCCCGCGCTGGTGCTGCTGACCGCCGCCGCCGACGTCGCCGGTCAGCTCCGCCCGGGTGTGCACGAGCCCGGCCGATAGGACACGATCAGAGGCATGCGGGTACTCATCGCGGGCTCCGGCGGTCTCCTCGGCACCGCATTGACCGGACGGCTGCGCGAATCCGGGCACGAAGTGCGCCGGCTGGTGCGGCGCACCGCGCAGGCTTCCGACGAGAGCGGCTGGGACCCGCCGTCGGGAAGGATCGACGACGGCGCGTTCGACGGCATCGACGCGGTGGTGAACCTGTGCGGCGCACCGCTGTTGCCCGGCCGCTGGAGCGGAATGCGCAAACAGCAGCTGCTCGACAGCCGCGTGGAGCCGACCGAAGTGCTCGCCGAAGCGGTGGCCGAACACGGCATCGGCGTGCTGGTGAACGCCTCCGCCGTCGGCTACTACGGCAACTCCGGGTCCACTGTGGTCGATGAGAACACCAAGGCGGGCAACGGTTTCCTCGCCGAAATGTGCACCGAATGGGAGGCCGCGACCGCCGCGGCGACGAATGCCCGGGTGGTCTCGATCCGCACCGGCCTCGTCCTCGCGCGGCAAGGCGGCCTGCTCGACGTGCTGCGTCCGCTCTTCCGCTTCGCGCTCGGCGGACGGCTCGGCGACGGCAGCCAGTACATGCCGTGGATCGCGCTGGACGACGAAATCGGTGCCCTCGTGCACATCCTGGAGCACGACTCGTTGTCCGGCCCGGTCAACCTCACCGGCCCGATCCCGGTCACCAACGCCGAATTCACCCACGCCCTCGGCCACGCCGTGCACCGGCCCGCGCCGTGGTGGGTGCCGGAAATCGCGATGAAGATCGCCCTCGGCCAGGCCGCCGAAGAGATGGCGCTGTACGGACAGCGCGCGGTGCCCCGGAAGCTCGAGGCGAGCGGTTACGAATTCCGGCACCGCACCGTCGACAGCGCGCTCGCCGCGGCGACGTGACGATGCCGCGCGTCCGGTGGATCGTCACCGGGGTGGTGCTATTCGCGGCCTTCCTCTGGCTGGGATTCCTGGTGGACCGGCAGCCGCTGCAGCTCGACGTCGAGGTCGCTCTGGCCTTGCAGGGACAGGACACCCGCCCGGCCGGGCAGGTCGCGGGCGTGGTGACGAACGTCCTCGGCCCGGTTCTGCCGTACGTGCTCGGTGTGGTGCTGCTGGCGATCGTGCTGCGGGACCGGTCACAGTTTTCGCTGTGCGTGCGGCTTGCCGTGGTCCTTCTGCTCTGCCGGCTGACCAGCCTGGCGTTCAAGCCGGTGTTCCAGCGGCAGCGGCCACGCGTGTACCCGGATCTGAGCTACCCCAGCGGCCACGTCGTTTCCGTCGCGACGACCGGACTGGTCGTGGTCCTGCTCTGCGCCTGGCTCCGCCCGCGGCTCGCACGGTGGGCGATCTGGATTTCCGCCGCGGCGACCGTGCTGGCCGCGGCCTGCCGGATCGTGCTCGGCGTGCACTGGGTGACCGACACCGTCGGGGCCGTGCTCGCGGTGCTCGGCGTGGGGCTGGTGTCAGCGACCGCACTCCGGCTGATCCCCTTTCCGGCGGGCGGAAGGCGTAGCCTCGACGGGTGAGTTCTTCGAGCGCAAGCTGTCGCATCGCCGCCGAACCCCTGGTCGTGCGCGAGGTCGGGACGATCGACTACACCGAGGCCTGGGACCTGCAGCGGGAGATCCTCGCCGCCCGCGCGGACGAGACCGGGCCGGACACCATGCTGCTGCTGGAGCACCCGTCGGTCTACACCGCGGGCAAGCGCACCGAACCCGAGGACCGGCCGTCCGACGGCACCCCGGTGATCGACGTCGACCGCGGCGGCAAGATCACCTGGCACGGCCCCGGCCAGCTGGTCGGCTACCCGATCCTGAAGCTCGCCGACCCGATCGACGTCATGCACTACGTGCGGCGGCTGGAAGAGGCGCTGATCGCGGTGTGCGACCGGTTCGGCGTGCGCACCGGCCGCGTCGAGGGCCGCAGCGGCGTCTGGATCCCGGCCGACGAACGCGGCATCGAGCGCAAGATCGCCGCGATCGGCATCCGCGTCCAGCGCGGCGTGACGATGCACGGGTTCGAGCTGAACTGCAACGCCGACCTCGCCGCGTTCGACAACATCGTGCCGTGCGGCATCCGCGACGCGGGCGTCACCTCGCTGTCGTACGAACTGCAGCGCGACGTCCCGGTCGCCGAGGTGCTGCCGCTGGCGAAGGAACTGGTGCTGGCCGCGCTCGAAGGCGAACTGCCGGTGAGCGACGACCGCTGGCTGCCGCGTCCGGAGGCCCCGAAGGCCCCCGGCGTCACCTTCGCCCTGCAAAACTGACCCAGCTGTCCGTGAGGGGAACCCTGAGGGACTCTGAGTCCCTCAGGGTTCCCTTCACGGCTTTTCGGCGGCTCAGTCGAGCTGGGGTGCGACTTCGCTGGCCACGAACTCGATGTGGTCGAGGTCGGACAGGTCGAGCACCTGCAGGTACAGCCGGGTGATCCCGGTCTTCTCCCGCCACTGCCCGATCCGGTCCACGATCTCCGCCGCGGTCCCGGCCAGGCCGTTGGCCCGCAGTTCGTCGGTCTCCCGGCCGATCGCGGAGGCCCGGCGCGCGACCTCGGCCTCGTCCCGGCCCGCCGCGAGCACGAGCGCGACCGAACGCAGGATTTCCTTGGGGTTGCGGCCGATCGCCTCCGCCGCCGCGTCCACGCGCTCGAACTGCGCGAGCGCGGTTTCGGCGTCCACGAACGGCAGGTTGAACTCGTCGGCGTACTGCGCGGCCAGCGCCGGGGTGCGCTTCTTGCCGCCGCCGCCGATGATCACCGGCGGCGCGGGCGACTGCGCGGGCTTCGGCAGCGCGGGCGAGTCGGCGAGCGTGTAGTAGTCGCCGGAGTAGGAGAACGTCTCCCCTGCCGGGGTCTTCCACAGGCCGGTGATCACCGCGAGCTGCTCGGCGTAGCGGTCGAAGCGCTCCTTGAGCGGCGGCAGGGTGAGGCCGTAGGCGGTGTGCTCGTCGTCGTACCAACCGGTGCCGATGCCGAATTCCACGCGCCCGCCGGACATCTGGTCCACCTGCGCGACCGAGATCGCGAGCGGGCCGGGGTGGCGGAAGGTGGCCGCGGTGACGAGCGTGCCGAGCCGGACCCGCTCGGTCTCGCGGGCGAGGCCGGCGAGGGTGATCCACGCGTCGGTCGGCCCGGGAAGGCCGTCCGCGCTGCCCATCTTGAGGTAGTGGTCGCTGCGGAAGAACGCGTCGTAGCCCGCGGCCTCAGTGGTCCGCGCGACCCGCAGCAGGTCGTCGTAGCTCGCCCCCTGCTGGGGTTCGGTGAAGATCCTCAAGTCCATGTCCGCCAGCCTAACGGCGAACCGCTCAGCCTGCGGCGGGCCGCTCCTGGTCGCCTGCCGGACGGCGCAGCCGGAACAGCATCCGCATGATGACGTCCTCGATCTCGGCCCCGACCTTCTTCGGGTCGGCCGCGCCCGCGATCTCGGTGGCCGCGCTCGACAGCGCGCCGAACAGCAGCCGCGCGGTCAGGTCGACCGGCACCGGCTCCACCTCGCCCGCGTCCACGAGCAGCTGAAGCCCGGACCGCACGAGCCCGAAGCTGGACTGTTCCTCGGCCTCGCGCCAGCGCTCCCAGCCCATCACGACCGGACCCTCGTGGATGGCGATCCGCTGGTACGACGGGTCGAGGCAGCTGCGGATGAACGCCTGCAGCCCGCCCATCGCGCGCTCCCACGGCTCGCCGTCGCCGGTCATGATCTTCTGCAGCCGGTCGTAGACCAGGCTTTCCACCTGTTCGAAGGCGGCTTCGAAGAGCGCCTGCTTTCCGCTGAAATGGTGGTACAGCGCGCCTTTCGTGACGCGAGCGCGTTTGGCGACCTCGTCGAGCGAGGTACCCGCGTACCCGCGTTTGGTGAACAGTTCGACCGCGCTGTCGACCAGGGCGGAGCGGGTCGACTCGGAGTAGTCGAGTCGTCTGGACCTCATTGTCGGCACGCTCACAACCTTACGCCGGGGCCTGGCGGACCATACCCGTGGTATGTTGGCTGCGTCAGGTCCGTACCGGGAGTATGCCGCAGACCGGCAGTATGACCCGGGTCACGGAAGGGGAGCCACAACCATGAGCTGGACCGACTTCTACCGGCGGCGAGAGATCCTCGATGCCGCTGTCCGCCAGGCGAGGCGCGCACCGCAAGCGCCGCTTTCGCTGGCCGAAATCCCGGGTGCCGCCGAAGAGTTCGGCACCGAAGAGAACCTGTTGCTGGCACTGCAGTACAAGTGGACGCAGCTGCTCAGCGGCTACCTGCGGGCCGAGTTCGCCGATCCCGACGAGGCGGATCTGCCCGGCGACCAGGTCGACGCCGTCACCCGCGCGTGGCGGCAGGCGCAGCACGACCACGAAGACCTCCGCACTGTGCTGGACGGCGCCTTGGCGCGCTGCCCAGCGCTGGAACCGCTGCACCGCATCGAATTGCACACGCTGGCGCTCACCGCCGGTCTCGCCGAACCTGGCGAACCGGCCGACGAGATCGTCAAGGTCGGACGCACGCTCGACGCGCTGCTGCGCGCCGGAGACGCCGGCCCGGTCCGCAGGCGCGGCCCGGTCGGGCATCTGATGCGTCTGCTCGCACCGAGCGCCTGACGTGTAGTTAGCTGACCCGATGAACGAACGCTGGACCGAGGCCCGGATCCCCGACCAGAGCGGCCGGACCGTCCTGATCACCGGAGCGAACTCCGGCCTCGGCCTGCGTTCGGCGGAAGTCCTCGCCGCACACGGCGCCCGCGTGCTGCTCGGCTGCCGCTCGCCCGAGCGCGGCGAAACCGCGCTCAACCAGGTCCGCGCCGCGGCTTCGGGTGCCAAACCCGAACTCGTCCGCGTGGACCTCGCCGACCTGGCGTCCGTCCGGAATGCCGCCGCGGCGGTGCGCGAACTCACCGGCGACGCGCTGGACGTGCTGATGAACAACGCCGGCGTCATGGCCACCGCACAAGGCCGCACCGCGGACGGTTTCGAGCTGCAATTCGGCACGAACCACCTCGGACACGCCGCGCTGACCTGGCTGCTGATGCCCGCCCTGCGCGGCGCACCGGCCGGCCGCGTCGTCACGCTGTCGAGCGTCGCCGCCTTCGGCGCGCACCTGCACCTGGACGACCCGAACGCCGAACGCCGCCCATACCGTGCGGCGGCCGCGTACGGCCAGGCGAAACTGTCGAATCAAACCTTCGGCATCGAACTGGACCGACGCCTCCGCGCGGCGGATTCCACTGTGCTCAGCGTGCTGGCGCATCCCGGCTACAGCGCGACCGGCCTGACCACGAACATGGCGAGTTCGTACCAGAATCCCTTGGTACGCACGGCACTTCGGGAAGTCGGCAAGCTCGGCGGAATGCTGCTGGCCCAACGCGTCGAACGAGGCGCGCTGCCGCAGCTGTACGCCGCGACCGCCCCTGGCATCGAAGGCGGCGACTACATCGGGCCGGTCTTCGTCGCGCGCGGCCGTCCGACGAAGGTGCGGACCCTCGCGCCGGCGCGGAATCCGGAAGCCGGGACCACGTTGTGGGAGCTGACCGCCGAGCTGACCGGCGTCACTCCCGATCCGCGCTGAGCTGCAGCAGCGGCACCACGATCCGGAAGCACGCACCCTCGCCCACGGCGGTCTCCAGTTCGATTTCGCCGTCGTGCGCCCGCGTCAGGGAACGGGCGATCGCCAGCCCGAGACCCGCGTCCGCCCCTGCCGTCCTGGCCCGGGAACGGTCCGCGCGGTAGAACCGGTCGAAGACCCGTTTCGCTTGCGCCGCGGTCATTCCCGGGCCTTCGTCAGCCACCTCCAGCACCGCCCGGCCGCCAGCCGTCCCGACCCCTACGCGGACCGCGGTCCCCGGCGGAGTGTGCGCGACGGCGTTGCCGACGAGGTTGGTGACGACCTGCCGAAGCCGCGCCTCGTCGCCGTTCACCGGAGCCGGTCCGGGCATGCCCTCGCCGCCGGGGCCGGTCAGTTCGATCGGCCGCGACGGGTCGAGCGCGCGCAACGAGTGCCGGGCGTCGCCGGCGAGCGTGCGCAGGTCCATCGGTGCGCGGTCGAGCTGCGCTTCCGGAGCTTCGTCAAGCTGGGCAAGCAAAAGCAGGTCCTCGGTGAGCGCGGCGAGCCGGACCGCCTCCCGGTCGATCCGGTGCATGGCTTCGTCCACATCGGACTGTTCGGCGAGCGCGCCCATCCGGTACAGCTCGGCGGTGCCCTTGATCCCGAAAAGCGGCGTGCGCAGTTCGTGGCTGACGTCCGCGACGAACGTCCGCATCCGCGCCTCGGAGGCGGTCCGGTCGGCGAAGGCGCGCTCCAGCTGTCCGAGCATGGTGTTGAGCGACACCGCCAAGCGCCCGATTTCCGTTCCTGGCGCGGCGATTCCGGGCACCCGGCGGCTGAGGTCGCCGCCGGCGATCGCCGCCGCGGTGTGCTCGATCCGGCGCAACGGACGCAATCCGCCGCGAAGCGCGAACCAGCCGGCACCGGTCAGCAGCACGAGCAGCGCGGAGCCGGTCAGCACGCTGCTGAGCCGCAGGCGGGAGATCAGGGCGTCCGCCTCGGCGAGCGGAGCCGCCGCGATCACGGTCCCGCCCGGCGCCGGCGCCGCGACCGCGCGCCAGCGCTCCGAACCGGCCCGCAGGTCGGCTGGCGCGCCGTGCACCGGGAGCGACCGCAGATCCTCGGGCGAGGGCAGGGTTTCCGCCGCCAGCCGCGACGAATGGATCCCGCCGGTCACCGCGCCGTTCGCGTCCAGGTAGAGCACGTACGGGGCGCCGATGAGGTCCAGCGCCGGATCGAGCGATGTCGTCCTGGGGTCGCCGGCGGGCAGGACTCCGGCCGGCACCCGCGCGACCAGTTCGGTGAAACCGCGCAGCTGGGTGTCGATCCGGTCGAGCTGGTAGCGCTCCAGGCTGTCCGACACGACGGCGCTGATCAGCGTGAGCCCGGCCAGCAACAGACCCGCGGTGATCAGCAGAAGCCGGGTGCGCAACGACATCCGGCGCAGCGGATGCCTCACCGCCGCGGTTCCCGCATCACGTAACCGACGCCGTGCACGGTGTGGATCAGTTTGGGCTCGCCGGTGTCGACCTTGCGCCGCACGTAGGAGATGTACGTGTCGACGATGCTGGCGTCGCCGCCGAAGTCGTACTGCCACACCCGGTCGAGGATCTGCGCCTTCGACACCACGCGCCCGGCGTTCTCCATCAGGTACCGCAAGAGGCGGAACTCGGTGGCGGAGACGCGGACCGGCTGCCCGGCCCGCGTGACCTGGTGGCCTTCCGCGTCGAGCACCAGCTCGCCCACCGTCACCACCTCCTGGTGTCCTTGTGTGCGCCGGAGGATCGCGCGGATGCGGGCGATCAGCTCCTCCAGGTCGAACGGTTTGGTGACGTAATCGTCGGCGCCCAGCGAGAGGCCGGCGACCTTGTCCGCCTGCCGGTCGCGGGCGGTGAGGAAGAGCACCGGCACCGGCCCGCTCCGGCCGGGCCGATGCCGTTCGCGCAAGCGCCGGGCGACCTCGAAACCGTCCGCGTCCGGCAGCATCACGTCGAGCAGCACCAGGTCAGGCGGCTCCCCGTCGGCCGCGGCGACCGCTTCGCCCGCGGTCGCCGCGGAACTCACCTCGAACCCGGCGAACCGCAGCGCCGCGGACAACAGCTCCCGCACGGTCGCCTCGTCGTCGACCACCAGCAGACGCGCGGGCGTCATCACTGCCATGGAAGCCAGCGTACGGAGACCGCGGTCACACGTCCCGCCGCCGGAAGGCCGCGAAAGCCGCTGCCAGCACCACAACCACTCCGGCGTACAGACCGGCGAGGTTGAGCCACGGGTCCGGGTACGCCGGATCGAGCTTGACGGAGAAGATCGCCGCCGCGCCCTTGGACGGCCAGAACGTGAACAGCCACTGCATCCAGTCCGGGAAGGCGCCTGCGACCGCGGGCACCAGCAGCACGATGCCGACGAGGGCGGCCAACGCGCCCGCGGTCGCCCGGATCAGCGTGCCGAGGCCGACCGCGAGCAGCGCGATCGCGGCGAGGTACAGCCCGCCGCCCGCCACAGCGCCGAACACCCCGGGATCGCCGAGGCTCGCGTGCGGCAACTGTTGCCCGGCGAGAAACCCTTGCCCGATCAGGAAAGCGGCGAACATCAGCACCTGCCCGGCCACGACGGCGACCGCGGCGGCGAGCACCACTTTCGCCGCGAGCAGCCGCGACCGCCGCGGCGTTGCCGTGAGCGACGACTGGATCAGGCCGGTCGCGTACTCCGACGTGACGACGAGAACGCCCAGCACCCCGATGATCAGCTGCGCGATGATGAAGGACTTGAGGCTGAGGCCAGTCGGGTCCCAGGCCGCGCGTTCCGCGGCCGTCGCCTTGGCGTACTCGGCACCCGCCGAAGCCGTCGCCAGCGCGGTGATGCCGATCCCGGCGACGAACAGCCCGCCCATGGTGTACCAGGTGGATTGCAGACTGCGGAGCTTGATCCACTCCGACCTAAGGGCTCCGGAGATCATCATGCCGCGGCCCCCTGGTACTCGACGCTGTCTTCGGTGAGCGCGAGGAACGCGTCCTCGAGCGAAACCTGCTGCGGCGTGAGCTCGCTGAGCGCGACCCCGTGGTAGGCGGCCAGTTTCCCGACCTCGTCGCTGGTCAGACCGGACACGACCAGCGCACGCCCGGCGCTGTCCCGCACACCGGCCCCGGCGGCTACCAGATGCCGCGTGAACCCGTCCGGATCGGAGGTGCGGACGAGCACCGTCCCCTCCTGGCCGGCCAGCTCGTGGGTCGTGGTGTCGGCGAGCAGCTTTCCCCGGCCGATGACCACCAGATGGTCGGCGGTCTGCGCCATCTCGCTCATGAGATGGCTGGACACCAGGACCGCACGGCCTTCGCGGGCGAGCGAGCGCATGAAGTTCCGGATCCAGCGGATGCCCTCGGGGTCGAGGCCGTTCACCGGTTCGTCGAAAATCAGCACCCGCGGATCGCCGAGCAGCGCGGCCGCGAGCCCGAGCCGCTGCCGCATCCCGAGCGAGAATCCGCCCGCTCTTCGTCCGGCCACGCTCTCCAAGCCGGTACGGGCGAGCACTTCGTCGACCCGGCGCCGGGGAAGCCGATTGCTCGCCGCGAGCGCGAGCAGATGGTCGCGCGCCTTGCGTGCCCCGTGCACCGCACCCGCGTCGAGCAGCGCGCCGACCTCGGTGAGCGGAACCGGCAGGTCCCGGTAACGCAGCCCGCCGATCGTCACCGAACCGCGAGAAGGCGCGGCGAGACCGGTGATCATCTTGAGCGTCGTGGACTTGCCCGCCCCGTTCGGCCCGAGGAACCCGGTGACCTGCCCGGGCTCGACGGTGAACGACAGATCGTCCACCACGGTGTCGGGCCCGTAGCGTTTCGTGAGCCCGCGTACTTCGATCGCTGTCATGCCGGCGAGCGTGCCGGGACGGTCCGGGGGAATCCGGAGAGCTTCTGGGAGAACCCTGTGCGTTCCGGCTGTCCCGGGGGTTGATCGGGCCCGGTTCACAGGAAAACCTCGGCGTAGGGTGGAGCCCGTGAGTGCTGCACCGGAGGGGCGGAAGTTGTTGCGGCTTGAGGTGCGCAACAGCGAGACGCCGATCGAGAAGAAGCCGTCGTGGATCAAGACCCGGGTGCGGATGGGTCCCGAATTCACCGAACTCAAAGGCCTGGTGCGCCGCGAAGGCCTCCACACCGTCTGTGAAGAGGCTGGTTGTCCCAACATTTACGAATGCTGGGAAGACCGCGAGGCTACGTTCCTGATCGGTGGTGACCAGTGCACGCGGCGCTGCGATTTCTGCCAGATCGACACAGGCAAGCCTGCTGCGTTGGACCGAACCGAGCCCCGCAAGGTCGCCGAATCGGTGCAGGCCATGGGTTTGCGGTACTCGACGATCACCGGTGTCGCCCGCGACGATCTGGCTGACGGCGGTGCCTGGCTGTACGCCGAAACCGTCCGCCAGATCCACTCCTTGAACCCCGGCACCGGCGTCGAACTGCTGATCCCGGACTTCAACGCCGAGCCCGACCAGCTGGCTGAGGTGTTCGGTTCCCGTCCCGAGGTGCTGGCGCACAACGTCGAGACCGTGCCGCGGATCTTCAAGCGGATCCGTCCCGGCTTCCGCTACGCCCGTTCGCTGGACGTCATCACCCAGGCCCGCGCGGCCGGGCTGGTGACGAAGTCGAACCTGATCCTCGGGATGGGCGAAACCCCCGACGAGGTCAGTGTCGCGTTGCAGGAGCTCTTCGACGCGGGCTGCGAGATCATCACGATCACCCAGTACCTGCGGCCGTCCGCGCGGCACCACCCGGTCGACCGCTGGGTCAAGCCGGAAGAATTCGTGGAACACGCGAAAACCGCCGAGGCTATTGGGTTCCCTGGCGTGATGGCGGGACCGCTGGTCCGCTCGTCCTACCGCGCCGGACGGCTCTACGCCCAGACCAAGGCCCACCGCGGCGAAGAACTGCCGGAAAACCTGGCCCACCTCACCGCCGAAGGACCGGCCGCGCAGGAAGCCAGCAGCCTGCTGTCCCGCTGACCCCCGTTCGCCGAAGGGCCCCGGTTACGCACCGGGGCCCTTTGCTGTCCCCCGAACGTGGCACCCGATTCCCAAGAATCAGTAAAGTGATGGTGTGGCTTTAGTAACGGATCTCCTCGACTGGTTGCAAGCACTCCCCCAACCGGGTCTCGTCGCGGCAGCCGGCGGGCTCGTGTTCGCCGAGTGCACGATCGGCCTGGGCTTCATCGCCCCCGGCGAATCGGGCCTGCTGATCGCGGCGACCACGGCGACGTCCGTGCCCCGCTTCCTGACCCTGTGGGTGGTGGTCACCGTCTGCGCGGCACTGGGCGATTCGGTCGGCTACGTCCTCGGCCGGAAGTTCGGACCGCGCCTGCGGGAGACGAAGCTCATCCGCAAGTACGGCCTGGACGCCTGGGACCGAGCCACCGGAGTCCTCGAACGCCGAGGCGCGTGGGCGGTGTTCTTCGCCCGGTTCCTGCCCGTGCTGCGCACCCTGACGCCAGCCGCCGCGGGAGCCTCGAACCTGCCGTTCCGCAAATTCCTCCCCGCGACCGCGGCTGGCGCGTTCTGCTGGTCGCTGGTGCACATCAGCCTCGGCGCGGCGCTCGGCGAGGCGGCCAAGCAGGTCGAGAGCGCGATGAACACCGGGTTCCTCGTGGTGGCCGCGCTCGTGGCGGGGGTGCTGGTGTTCTTCTTGCTGCGCTTGAAGAAACGGAAGGCACTGGGCGTGACGGGTTCTCCGGACGAACAGCCGGAGGAGCCTGCTCGCACCGGCAACTAGTTCGGCGGGTCCGGCGGGCTGCCTGGCTGTGCCGGGCAGGCAAGCCGAGTGTTCTCCGCCCGCGCACTGCCCGGCTCACCTCTGCCTGCACTAGCCCACCCGGCTGACTGGCCACCGCATCCGCCCACCCAGCTCACCCGCCCTCCCGGCTTCCGGGCCGAACCAGCGGGGCCGCCACGCTCCCGTCGCCGGGCGCCTCCTCCGATCCGCGTCGCGCACGGCCTGCCCGCCCGGCCGGTCAACGCATGCGTCCGCCCCATTCACCCACGCCTTCCCGCCCCGGCCCAGGCAAGCCACGTTCCTCATCCACCCGCCCCGCGACCGCCTGCCCAGCCCGTCAGCGAGAGAAGCGGCGAACCTCACTCACCCCACCCCCGCCCCAGACCCGAAGTCACCCACCCGAGGTCCCGTTCGCGAATTAGATTCGACCGTATGCAGGCACTAGACCTCCCGAAGCCGGTCGCGTTCGTTCTCGGCGGGGGCGGCAGCCTCGGCGCGTTGCAGGTGGGCATGCTGCAAGCCCTGGACGAAGCGGGCATCACGCCGGATCTGGCGGTCGGCACGTCCGTCGGCTCGCTGAACGCCGCGGTGCTCTCCCTGCCCGGCGACGACCGGCTCGGGCGCCTCCGCGACATCTGGGCGCACATGACCAAAGCCGAAGCCTTCCCCGGCGGCGTCCTCAGCCAGGTCCGGACTCTCCGGCACAGCAAGACCCACCTGTTCCCCAACACCGGCCTCGCCAAAATCATCGACGATCACCTCGGCGCGGGCAGCCGGTTCGAGGACATGGCGCTGCCGCTGGGCGTCGTCACCACCGACGTCGACACCGCCGAGCCGGTTCTTCTCACCTCAGGCCCGCTGCAGGCACCGCTCCTGGCGAGCTGCGCGATCCCGGGCATCTACCCGCCGGTGCCGTACGAGGACCGTCTTCTCTACGACGGCGGCCTGGTCGCCAATGTCCCGATGCGACAGGCGCTGAGCATGGGCGCGAAGTCGCTGGTGGTGTTGGACTGCGCGTTTCCCGGCAAAATGCCCGGCGCGCCGCGGACGTTCGCCGAGGTCATGATGTTCACCGCGATGATCAGCATGCGCAATCAGGCCGTGCTGGAAGCGCCGGCCGCCGCCCGGAAGGTGCCGGTCGTCTACCTGCCGGGTCCCGCGCCGGTCCAGGTGAGCCCGCTGGACTTCTCTCGCACCGACGATCTGGCGTCGCAGGCGTATCACGCCGCGCGGGACCATCTGAAGGAACTCATCGTCGACGGCCCGGGCTTGTACGGAGCCCCCGGATTGCTGCGTCCCTGATCCGCTCGGCGGCCCGAAATCGCGAGAGTGATCCGCGTCACCCCAATGCACCGATCCACCGGTCAGGGCGTCTTTCCGATCGCGTAGTTTTGCAGTTGAACCCTGCCGGTCCGCGACCCTCACAAAAGAGACATAATGTTCCCGAAGAAGACATTTTTTCCGGTTGCCGGAATTCTCGCGGCGACCCTGCTGCTTTCCGCTTGTTCCTCCGGGGACGGCGGCAGCGACGCTGGCACGCCCGGTGCGCCGGGCGGGTCGAGCCAGACCGCGACACCGGCTTCGGTGTCGATCGAACCGGCCAACGCGTCCGGCATCAGCCCGAGCACGCCCATCGTCGTGAAGGCGGCGAACGGGAAGCTCACGGACGTCACGGTCACGAGCTCCAAAGGCAAACCCGTCGCGGGCGAGTTCGCGGCGGACAAGCTCAGCTGGACGACCACCGAGGTCCTCGGCTACGGCGGCACCTACCAGGTGAAGGCGCATGCCCAAGGCGCGGACGGGAAATCCGTCGAACAGCAGGGCCAGGTGACCACGCTGTCGCCGAAGAAGCAGGCGAACGCGAACCTGATCCCGGCCCCCGGCGCGGTGAAGAGCACCGGGGTCGGCGTGGGCCAGCCGATCGTGTTCAGCTTCGGCACCGCGGTGAAGAACAAGGCGGCCGTGGAGAAGGCGCTCACGGTCGAGTCGTCGCCGAAGCAGGAAGGCAGCTGGTATTGGATGGACGACAAGAACGTCCACTACCGGCCGAAGGAATACTGGAAGCCGGGCACCACGCTCACGGTGACCGCGAAGATTTACGGCGTCGATTTCGGAAATGGCGTGTACGGAGCGGACGATCGCACCGAAACGTACAAGGTGCACGATTCGTGGATCGCCAAAGCCGACGGCAACAGCGAGCAGATGCAGATTTTCCACAACGGCTCGATGGTGAAGTCGATGCCGATCTCGATGGGCAAGGACGCGACGCCCACGCACCTCGGCCCGCACGTCATCTCGGACAAGCAGGCGAACTACACGATGGACTCCTGCACGTACGGCGTGTGCCCGCCGGACCCGAAGGCGTACCGCTCGAACGAGAAGTTCTCGCAGCGCATCTCGAACGACGGCGAGTTCGTCCACGAGAACCCGAACAGCGTCGGGCAGCAGGGCAGCTCGAACGTCTCGCACGGCTGTATCAACTTGAACGCCGCCAACGCCGAGTGGTTCTTCAACAACTTCGGCCTAGGCGACGTCGTAGAGGTCACCAACTCGGGCGGCCCGCAGCTGCCGGTGTGGGACCTGTACGGCGACTGGTCCAAGTCCTGGACCGACTGGCAGAAGGGCTCGGCCCAGTAAGGCCGGCGACCAGGACGGGGACCGGGTTCGGTTCGACTTAGCGGTTCGACAGAGAGAGGTGCCGGAGCTTCGTGCTCCGGCACCTTTTTCGTTGCCCAGGCCAGGATCGGCGGAGTCAGGTCGTGCCCGCGTTGCCTCGGGACCACGCGCGGGGGTGTGGGGCCAAGCTGCCTGGACTTCGGCTGCCCAGCTGACCCGGCCGCCCCAGCTGGCCCAGCTTGCCGGCCGGTCCGGTGCTGCCTGGGGTCCGGGCCGCCCGCCGCTGAGTCGGGCTTCGGCTTCGGCTTCGGCTTCGGCTTCGGCTTCGGCTTCGGCTTCGGCTTCGGCTTCGGCTTCGGCTTCGGCTTCGGCTTCGGCTTCGGGCGATGAAATCAAGCCCGCCACGGGCTGCCTTTCCCGCTTGCGGCGATGCTGGCCGAGTTCCCTCGCTGCGCGCATCCGCTTCCGGCAACTGGCCGCGTTCCCCTCGTGTCGGCGCGCCTGCACTAGATGGCAGGGAGATCTCCGCGGTCGGTCCTGCTGGCTCATCCCCCCACGCCTTCTCGAGGCACGGAGCACCCGCGGCAGTGATTCCGCCGCCAGACAGAAACCCGGCCTGTATCGCCTGCGGGCAACGTGAAGCACGCTGGCGCGGCGAGAGGCCGAGCGAGGTTCCGACGGGACCTCAGGGATAGCTCGGACATGACGAAGGCCCGAACCCCGGCGGGGGTTCGGGCCTTGACGGGCCTGGAAATGAGTCTGGGCCCCGGGAGAACCGCTGCGGGTTCTCGACCGGGGCCCAGACTTCCTTAAAGTAAGTTCGGCGGTGTCCTACTCTCCCACAACCCTTCGGTTGCAGTACCATCGGCGCAGTCAGGCTTAGCTTCCGGGTTCGGAATGGGACCGGGCG
>NZ_JBHZAG010000095.1:0-36058 GCF_042754125.1 Amycolatopsis sp. NPDC059235 | reverse complement strand
TCCCTGTGGACGGCGGCCAGCTGCTCACCTGAAATAGCTGTCCGTGAAGGGCTCCTTGAGGGAATCTGATTCCCTCAAGGAGCCCTTCACGGACGTTAGGCGATCTTCCCCGGCGTGCGCTCGTGCACGATCTGTCCATCGAGGACAGTCAGGTCGATTTCGACCTCGGGCAGTTCGGCGGGGGTCACCGCGAGCGGATCCGCGGACAGCACGCACAGATCGGCCGCCATCCCCGGTTCGAGCGTCCCCTTCCACGAAGCCGCGCCGTCCTGCTGAGCCGGGTGCACGGTGTAGCAGCGAAGCAGGGTTTCCATCCGCTGCCGCACGTCCTCGGCCGGGCCCATCCACTGGTCCGCGGCGGCGATTTCCTTGCGCCAGTCCGGCGGCAGCACCGGCGCGTCGGAGGTCAGGCACAGCGGGATCCCGGCGTCCAGCGCCTCTTGCAACGGCCACGCAGCGTCCGAACTGCCCGCCCCCAGCGCCGCGTCGACGACTCCGGCGGTGCGCACCGCGATCCCGGCCTGTGCGGACAGCCCGACCCCCAGCCGGGCCATCCGCTTCAGCTGCGCCGCGCTCACCAGGTCGCCGTGGATGACGTAGTGGCCGAGGTCGACGTCGCGCTCCTCCCGCGCCCGCTCGACGGCGTCCAGCATCAGCTCGATCGCCCGGTCTCCGGTCGCGTGTACGCCGACTTGCAGTCCGGCCTCGTGCGCGGTGCGGACCATCCGGGTGAAGTTCTCCTCCCGCTCCGGATCGTCCGCGCCGCCGACCAGCAGATGGGCGTGGCTGCCGTCGGCGTAGCAGTGGTGCGTGTACGCCGAGCGCATCGGCGGGATGCCGTCAGCGAAGATCTTGACCCCGCGGAAGTTCAGCCGGCGCGGGTCCGGGCCCGGTCCGTCCACTGTGGCCAGTCCGGCGCGGAAGTTGTCGAACGTGCTCGGGCCGTCGAGTTCGCCGTACAGCCAGAGCGCGGTCACCCTCGCCCGCAGCAAACCTTCGGCGGCCAGTTCGCGGTACTGCTCGACGACGGACATGCCGAACGCGCCGATGTGCCCGTTGTCCTCGCCCGGGCCGAGACCGGGTTCGGTGTAGCTCGTAATGCCCAGCGCGGCAAGGATTTCGCCCGCGCGGAGGATGGCCGCCCGGCGTTCGGCGGCGGTGCGCAGCGGTTTCTCCGGGCCAGGTCCGGGCGCGCCGTCGTCGGCGAACAGGGTGTCCGGCCACAGCGCGCCGAGCCAGGCGCCGTGCAGGTGCGCGTCGTTGATGCCCGGCAGCACCGCGCGGCCGCCGAGGTCGAGCACTTTCGTGCCGGGTCCGATCAGCTCCCGCACGTCCGCGTCGGTTCCGGCACGCAGCACGCGTCCGTCCCGCACGGCCAGCGCGGTCGCGGGCGCGGCACCGGCCATGGTGTGCACCGCTGCTGCCCGCAAGACGAGATCCGCAACTGAGGTCGGCACAGGCGCTCCTGGAGGGATTCGGGGACTCGACATTTTTGTCGACGTCCGTAGACTAACCCATCACACGGCCCTCCCGGGCCCGCCAGCCCCCGGAAAGGTTTCCCATGACCGTCCCGACTTCCACCCGCGCCGCGGTGCTGACCGAGCACGGCGCGCCGCTGGAGCTGACCGAACTCCCGCTGCCCGCCGAGCTCGAAGCCGGCGCGGCGCTGGTCCGCGTCTCGTGCGCGACGCTGTGCGGCACGGACGTGGAGATCTGGTCCGGGAAGATGAGTTTTCCCGGCATGCTGCCGATGGTGCTGGGCCACGAAATGGTCGGCGAAGTGGTGGCGGCCGGACCGGACACCCGCGACGCGCTCGGCCGCGAGGTGACGGTCGGATCCCGGATCGGCTGGTCGGAGTCGACCTGCGGCGAGTGCTACGGCTGCACGGTGCTGCGCGAACCGGTCGCGTGTTCCCGGCGCGGCTACGGATTCCTGCAGCGATCGGACGTCGCACCGTTCGCGACCGCCGGATTGTGCGAATACGCCTACGTCGTTCCGGGCGCGGCGAAGCTCCTGCTGCCCGCCGAAGTGCCCGACACCTGGGCCGCGATGGCCGGATGCGCGGCGAAAACCGTGCTGCGAGCGTTCGACCGGGTCGGCGGCGTCCGGCCCGGATCTCGCGTGGTGGTGCAGGGATCCGGCGCGCTGGGCCTGTTCGCGACCGCCGTCGCGCACCTCAGTGGGGCGGGCAGCGTCATCACCGTCGGCGCTCCCGCGTCGCGGCTGGAGCTGGCGAAGGAATTCGGTGCCGACGACGTGGTCGATGTCGCCGGGGGTTCGGACGCAATCGTCGAGCGCGTCACCGAACTGACCGGCGGACACGGCGGCGATCTCGTGCTCGACTTCGCGGGTGCGCCGTCGATCGGTCGCGAAGCGGTCGCGATGGCGGCACAGCGCGGCCGGGTCGTGATCGTCGGCAGCACCGGGCCAGAGCCGACGCCGGTCCCGCTCGGCACGGTGATGGGCAAGGAGCTGACTGTCGTCGGTTCGCTCAACGGCGACATCGCCGATTACCACCACGCGATCGAGTTCTTCGGTTCGTTCGCTGCCCGGATGCCGTGGGACCGGCTGTTCGGCGCCCCGGTCGGGCTGTCCGGCGCCAGCGAGCGGATCGAGGCCATGCACCGGCTGGACGAGACGAAAGCCGTCGTCGACCCGCGTCTTCCCTGATCTCCCCTTACGAGCCAATCCCTTACGAGCCAATCCCTTACGAGTCAAGGAGGTCTCGTGTCCGCATCCTCGCCCCTTCCCCGCCGCAAGGTCGGCACGTCCGGTTTGGACGTTTCGCTGCTTTCGCTCGGGTCGTGGCACACCTACGACCGGATGGACTTCGCCGATTCGGTCGCGATGATCCGCGCCGCGGTCGAGGCCGGCGTGAACCTGTTCGACGTCGGCGTCTACGGCATGCCCGGCCATCCGCCGGTCTTCACCGACGTGCTCTGGAGCGCGATCGTCCGCGCCGCCCGCATCCCGCGCGAGGACTACCTGGTCTCGGCGAAGCTGTGGATCGAAGGCTTCGGCGACCAAGGATTCCGTCCCCAGCTGGAAAACGCGTTCCTGCGCGGCGGTTTCGACGTCGCCGATCTGGTGATCCTCGGTGACCTGCGCCGCGACGACGTCGCCCTGGAGGACCTGGTCGAAGACCTCGCCGGGCTCACCCGCTCCGGGCTGATCCGCGCGTGGGGCGTCAACAACTGGTCGGCCGGGAACATCGCGCGGCTGCGCGAAATCGCCGAAGCACTGCAGGTGCCCGGGCCGCAGATCGCGCAGCTGAAGTACAGCATCGGCCGCCGGTCCATTCCGGACGGCGAACCGTTCGCCCGGCTGTTCGCCGACGGTTTCGTCATGCAGGCCTCCGACGTCCTCGAAGGCGGGATCCTCGCCGGGCGCACCAAGCTGACCCGCGAGATCGGCCGCGACCCCGGCGACGTCCGCAAGCGGATCACCCGCGACGCGGCCAAGGTCGTGCAGGTCGCGGAGGAACTCGGAACGAGCGCGGCCCGGCTCGCGGTCGCGTTCACGCTCACGCATCCGGCGAACGTCACGACGCTCTTCGGCGCGACCCGGATGGAACAGCTCGAGGACAACCTCGCCGCGGTCGAGCTGGTCGAGAAGGTCGGGGCCGAGCAGATCCGCGCGCTGGTGGAGCCGTTCTGGGCCGACCGCGACGCCGTCGATCCCGAAGGCCCCTGAGCCACCCCTCGTCTTCACGTCCGTGAGGGGAACCCTGAGGGACTCAGAGTCCCCCAGGGTTCCCCTCACGGAACGCAACCGGTGCCGCCGCAACCCGCGCCGCCGCAGAATTCGCCCGCTCTCGCCGAGGAGGCCGCCTTGACCCTTCCCCCCGTCCCGTTCGACCCGGAAATCGAGCCCGCGCTCGCCGAGATCGTCCCGGCCGACGCGCAGCCGTTCACCCCTGAGACGATCCCCGGCCTGCGCCGCGCGATGGCCGAGACCTTCCCGCCCGCCGCCGAAGCCGTCGGCGACGCGCCGGTCACCGTCGTCGAGCAGACCATCCCCGGCCCGGAAGACGCGCCGGACCTGGAAATCACCATCCTGTCCCCGCACGAGAGCGACGGCGCGCTGCCGGTGCTCTACAACATCCACGGCGGCGGCATGATGGTCGGCCACCGCAACATGGATGTCGGCCGCCTGCTGGCCTTGGTGCTGGAGCTGAACGTCGTCGCGGTGAACGTCGAATACCGGCTCGCGCCCGAACATCCGCACCCCGCACCGGTCGAGGACTGCTACGCCGGTCTGGTGTGGACAGTCGAGCACGCCGACGAGCTGGGCGTCGACCCGTCGCGCGTCGTGGTGATGGGCGGCAGCGCCGGAGGCGGGCTCGCAGCGGCGGTCTCGCTGCTCGCGCGCGACCGGAAAGGCCCGGCGATCGCGGGACAACTGCTGCTGTGCCCGATGATCGACGACCGCAACACGACGATCGCGAGCCAGCAGTACCCCGGTCTGGGCACCTGGACGCGGGAATCCAACCTCGCGGGCTGGCAGTCGCTGCTGGGCGACGCGGTCGGCACCGACGACGTCTCCCCCTACGCCGCTCCGGCGCGCGCGACCGATCTGTCCGGTCTGCCCCCGGCGTTCATCGAGGTGGGCAGCGCGGAGCCGTTCCGCGACGAGGACACCGAGTACGCGCTGCGGATCTGGGCGACCGGCGGACAGGCCGAACTGCACGTCTGGGCCGGTGCCTTCCACGGGTTCGACATGTACGTCCCGGACTGGCCGATCAGCAAGGCCGCGCTCGAAACGCGCAACTCGTGGCTGCGCCGGATCCTCGGGAAGGCGGGGAAATGAGCGTCCCGCCGGTGCCATACGACCCGGAACTGGAACCCGGGCTCGCCGCGTTCCTCGACCTGGTCGAGCGGATCCCGCTGCGCGCGGACACGATCCTGGCCAACCGCGCGCATTTCGCGACGATCATCCCGCCGGTCGAGCAGCTGGTCGGCGACCACCCGGTCGAGCTGACCGAGCGCACCGTCCCCGGCCCCGAAGGCGCTCCGGACATCGTGCTCACGGTCGTCCGGCCCGCCTCGGGCGTCACCGACGCTCCCGCGCTCTACAGCATCCACGGCGGCGGAATGGTGCTGGGCAACCGGTTCTTCGGCCTCGACGGCCTGATCGACGACGTCCTGCGGTTCGGCGCGGTCGGCATCTCGGTGGAATACCGGCTGGCTCCGGAAAACCCGGCTCCCGCCGCCATCGAGGACTGCTACGCGGGTCTCTTGTGGACAGTCGAGCACGCCGGCGAACTCGGCATCGACCCGTCGCGCATCGTCGTCACCGGTGCCAGCGCGGGCGGCGGTCTCGCGGCCGGTGTCGCGCTGCTGGCCCGCGACCGCAACGGCCCGGCCATCGCCGGACAGCTGCTGGCGTGCCCGATGCTCGACGACCGCAACGAATCGGTGTCGACCCGGCAGTACAACGGAATCGGCGCCTGGGACCGCAACAACAACGACACCGGCTGGGACGCCTTGCTCGGCCCGGCGCGCGGAACCGACGCGGCGTCGCCGTACGCGGTCCCGGCCCGGATGGCCGATCTGTCCGGTCTGCCGCCCGCGTACCTGGACGTCGGCGCCGCGGAGATCTTCCGCGACGAGACGACCGAGTACGCCTTGCGGATCTGGGCGACCGGCGGACAGGCCGAACTGCACGTCTGGGCCGGCGGGTACCACGGGTTCGCCGGTTTCTCCCCCGACGCCGAGGTCTCCCGCTGCGCGGTCGCGACCCGGCTTTCGTGGCTGCGCCGGATCTTGCGTGCCGGATGAAGCCGCTCCAGACCGAAGCGAGCCCGGTCGAGCCGGTGGTGCCGAAAAAACGCCCAGGCGCGCTCCGGATGGCGGTCGTGCTGGGACTGCTGGAGGTCTTCGGCCCGATCTCCATGGACCTCTACCTGCCGGCACTCCCCCAGCTCGCCGGCGATCTCCGGACCGGGCAGAGTCTCGCGCAGGCGACCATGTCGGTCTGCATGCTCGGGCTCGCCTTCGGCCAGCTCGTCGTCGGCCCGCTGAGCGACCGGTTCGGCAGGCGGCGTCCGCTGCTGGCCGGAATCGGGCTTTTCACCGTGCTGTCGGTGGTGTGCGCCTTCGCTCCGTCGATCGAGGTGCTGCTCGCGGCGCGATTCCTCCAAGGACTGTGCGGTTCGGCCGGAATCGTGCTGTCGCTGGCCGTCGCCCGAGACCTCGCCGAGGGCGTCGAACTGGTGCGGCTGCTGGCCTTGCTGACCACCGTCGGGGCGCTCGCACCGATCGTCGCTCCGGTGATCGGCGGCCAGCTGGCGGCCGTCATCGGGTGGCGCGGCATCTTCGGCGTCCTGGCCGGGATCGGGGCGGCGCTGCTGATCGTCGCCGCGACCGCGCTGCCGGAAAGCCTGCCGCCCGAGGCGCGACATCCGCGCAACGGCCGCGGCGAGTTCCGGATACTGCTGAAAGACCCGCTGTTCCTGGGTTTCCTGCTCGTGAGCACCTGCGGCGGGGCGGCGTTCTTCACCTATCTGGCGTCGATCAGTTTCGTCCTGCAAGGCGGATTCTCGTTGTCGCCACAGCTGTTCAGCGCGTGTTTCGCGGCGAACGCGGTGATGTCGGTCCTCGGCGCGCAAGTGAACCGGGCAGCGGTGCGCCGAGCCGGTCCGGTCCGCATGTACGTGCTCGGCACGACCTTCACTGCGGCGGCGGCGCTGACGATGCTGGGCGCGGTGCTGTTCGGCGCCGGACTGGCAGCGTTGCTGATTCCGTTGGCACTGCTGATGCTCGCGGGCGGAACAACACAGGCGAACGGCAACGCACTCGCCCTCGCCAACCACGGCCAGCGAGCCGGAACCGCGGCGGCGCTGCTCGGAACGGCGTCGTTCGCGATCGGCCCGATCGTCGCGCCGCTGGTGTCGCTGGGCGGGACTACGCCGTTGTCGATGAGCCTGACGATGACGGTGGCGTACGGAATCGCGACTGTCCTGCTGTGGCTGGCGGTGCTGCCCCGCCTGCGCCGATCAGGGACGGCCTGACTCGAACACGAGCTGGCCGTCCTTCTCTCCGGCCGCCCGGAACCCAGCTTTCTCGAGCACCCGGCAGCTCGCCTCGTTGCCGGGCAGCACATACGCCCGCAGTTCAGGCGCGAGCGCGGGTTCCGGGTGGTCCTCGTGCCACTGCCGCAGCGCCTGCGTCAGCTCCGTGGCCAGTCCCGCACCCCAGGCCGCGCGCGCCAGTAGATAGCCGACTTCCCGGTGCCCGCTGCCGTGCGCGAGGCCGAACCCAGCACGGCCGAGAAAACCCGACGCGCCTTCGACGCGCCACTTCGACCAGCCTCGCACCCGGTGCTCGGCGATGAACGCTTCCAGCCGTTCCCGAGCAGCCGCGCGGCTCTGCGGACCGGTCGTCATGTGCCGCATAACCTCGCCGTCGGCATGCAGGGCGGCGAGATCGTCCAGATCCGAGGGCAGCCAGGTGGTCAGCCGCAGCCGCGGGGTGCGGAGGATTTCTTCCCGGTCCGTCACCAGCCGGGGTGGTACGGCGCCGGCGGGGTTTTCGGCAGCAGCCACGCGCCGGTCGCCCGGTGCGCCGCCAGCACGAGCGCGGCGACCGGGACGATCAGCCACAGGAAGCCGCTCGGGAAGGTCATCTGCAGGGTCGGCGGCGCGCTCTTCCGGACGAAGCTGGAACCGAGGCCGACGATCATGAAGACGACGATGTCCAGCACCGCCAGGCTGCTGCCGGCGAGCACGCAGACCCGGCCCGCCGGAGAACGCTTGAACAGGCCGATCGCGCCGGCGACCGCCAGTGCCGCGATCGCCAGGTCCGCGGCGCCGACGATCCCGTTGGAAAGAAGCCTGCTCGAGGACGGATTGCCGATCATCCGGATGACGGCCACGACGAAGCCGATCGTGGCCACCAGGCCGATGACCGAGGCCAAGGTCGCCGCCGCGACCGCGGTGGCCCCGAAATACGCGGTCGGCGGTACCGGGGGCGGTGGCTGGGCCGGGAACTGGCCGCTGTAAGCGGACTGCCCGCCGTAAGCAGGCGGCAACGGCGAGTACTGCTGCGGACCGGTGCCGGGATACGGCTGCGGCGGTTGCGTCACGACGGCGGTTCCTCCGAGGTCAGGAAGACATTCGCGGCTCATCCTGCCAGGTCAGCGGCCCCTTCCCGGCCCGACTGCCCGAACGGGCGACACGCGGTTCGCCGGTGCCTCTCGCGATACGGCCAGATAGGTGTTACCTTAGGTAACAGTGAATCGCGGTAACGCCTAACCAATGTCGCTCAGGGAGGACCGAATGACCAGCGCAGACGTGCAGCGAGCACCGGAAGCAGCCCCGTCCGGCCGGCACGAGACCGCGCAGCGGCTGCTCGACTCCTCCGCGACCCTTTCCTACGACCCGGCCACCGAGGTCGACTGGGAAACCCCGCTGGACAAGGACTTCCACGGGGCCAGCCCGGAGTGGAGCACGCTCTACGGCACGAGCTACTGGGCCGAGATGACCCCGGAGCAGCAGAAGGAGCTGACCCGCCAGGAGGCGGCGTCGGTCGCGAGCACCGGGATCTGGTTCGAGATGATCCTGCAGCAGATGGTGCTGCGCGATTTCTACGCCAAGGACCCGACCGACCCGGCGTTCCAGTGGGCGCTCACCGAGATCGCCGACGAATGCCGCCACTCGATCATGTTCGCCCGCGGCGCGCAGAAGCTCGGCGCTCCCCCGTACCGGCCGCGCAAGCTCGCCGTCGAACTGGGCCGCGTCTTCAAGGCGGTCGCCGGCGGCGAAGCGGCGTATGCGGCGATCCTGGTCGCCGAAGAGGTTCTCGACGTGATGCAGCGCGACTGGATGCGCGACGAGCGCGTGGTCCCGTTCGTGCGGACGATCAACAACATCCACGTCGTGGAAGAGTCGCGGCACATGAAGTTCGCCCGCGAGGAGACGCGCGAGCAGCTGGAGGGCGCGGGAGCCGTGCGCCGCCAGGTCAACGCGCTGGTCATCGCGATCGCGTCGTACTTCATCGTCAGCAGCATGGTCAACCGCGACGTGTACAAGAACGCGGGGCTGGACTCCGAGCGCGCGCTGCGCGAGGCGAAGGCCAACGAGCACCACAAGTCGATGATGCGGTCGAGCTGTGCCGGGCTGATGGAGTTCCTCGGCTCGTGCGGGCTGCTGACGAAGCCGGCGCTGGTGTTCTACAAGCGGGCGAATCTGATCTGACATGGCCTTCGCGATCACCCAGACCTGTTGCAACGACGCGACGTGCGTGTCGGTCTGCCCGGTCAACTGCATCCACCCGACGCCGGACGAGCCGGACTTCGGGACCACCGAGATGCTCTACGTCGACCCGGAGACGTGCATCGACTGCGGCGCCTGCGCCGACGCCTGCCCGGTCGACGCGATCTTCCCGGTGGACCTGCTGACCGACTCGATGAAGGTGTACGCCGGGATCAACGCGGACTTCTACGCCGACCGCGCGCCGGCCGCCGCGAGCCCCGCGCCGAACTTCCACCGCTGGGGCCCGCCGACGTTCGACCGCGAGATCCCGAGCGACCTCGAGCCCGCGGACGTGGCCGTCGTCGGCACCGGCCCGGCCGGGATGTACGCGGTGGAAGACCTGTTGCTGCACACCAACGCGCGCGTCACGCTGATCGACCGGCTGCCGGTCGCGGGCGGACTGGTGCGCTTCGGCGTCGCCCCGGACCACCCGGACACGAAGCGGATCGGCGAGGCTTTCTCGCGCTTCCACAACCACCCGCGGCTGAAGCTGAAGCTCGGCGTCGAGGTCGGCCGCCACGTGACCGTGGACGAACTGGCCGAACGCCACGACGCGGTCATCTACGCAGTCGGTGCTTCGTCCGCGCGCACCCTCGGCATTTCCGGCGAGGATCTGCCCGGCAGCCTCGCCGCGACGACGGTCGTCGCCTGGTACAACGGCCACCCGGACGTCCCCGCGCACGCGGTGGACCTCTCCGCGGAGCGCGTGGTGCTGATCGGCACCGGCAACGTCGCCCTCGACGTGGCCCGGATCCTCACCGCCGACCCCGACGATCTCGACGGCACGACCATCGCCCCGCATGCCCTGGAACGCTTGCGCTCCAGCAAGGTCCGCGAGGTAGTGCTGCTGGCGCGGCGCGGTCCGGAAGACGCCGCCTACACCTCCCCCGAACTGATCGCGCTGGCCCAGCGCGCGAACGTGCCGCTCGTGGTCGACACCGAAGACCCGCGCACCGCCGCGGCGATCGACGCGGGCACCGGAAAAGCCGCGCTGCTGCAGGATTTGGCCCGCGAGACGGTCGACTGGACCGCCCCTCCATCGGATGGCCCCCGCCGGATCGTGCTGCGCTTCCATTCCGCTCCGGTGGAGATCACCGGGGACCGCCAGGTGCGCGGACTGCGCGTCGACGGACCTTCCGGCCCAGTCGAGATCGCCGCCGGTCAAGTCATGCGCGCCGTCGGCTACCGGGGACGTCCGGTGCCGGGCCTGCCCTTCGACGAGGCGGCCGGGACGATACCGAACACCGCAGGCCGGGTCGAAGGCCGGACCGGTACTTACGTGGTGGGCTGGATCAAACGCGGTCCCTCGGGCGGGATCGGCGCGAACCGGACGTGCGCCGGGGAGACGGTGGCGACGCTTCTGGCGGACATCACCTCCGGGCAGGTTCCGTTGCGGGGACGGCGGTCGCCGATCGCCGCACTGGCCGCGCGGTTCCGGGGTCGCTGAGATAGTCCTTTGTGGACTGCCGCCGCCCTTTCGGTCGCGGCGGCAGTCCGCCACTCGCCCTTCGCTGTTGCGCGCGAGGGTGCCGGATCGACCTCGAAATCCGGCGGCAACTGAACACCACTGCCGTCGTCATCGCATGGGCACATCTCCCGGCCGCCGCGCACGAGACATACCACCGGAACTCCTTGCAGGACAACGGTTTCGAATAGCCGGGCAAGCAACTCCTCACCCGCTTTGCCTCGCCGCCTAAAACTGCCTTGCCAGATTGTCCGACAATCTGGCAATCTGGTGTGCACTGGCGGGGATGTCACGGGGAGACTGATGACTTCGACGAATCCGATCACCGGCCTCGGCGCGAGCATCCAACGGCAGAGCACCACCGAACAAGCCGCCGACGCCGTCCGGCAGGCCATCTTGTCCGGCCAGCTGCCGCCCGGCACTCCGCTGCGCGAGGCCGCCCTCGGCGCCGAGCTGGGTGTCTCCCGCAGCACCCTCCGCGAGGCCTCGCGGACCCTCGAAAGCGAAGGCCTGGTCCGCTACCGGATGAACCGCGGCATTGTCGTCGCGGACGTCACCGGGCCTGATGTCGCCGACATCTACGCAGCCCGCACCTCCGTGGAACTGACCGCGGCCGACGCCCTCACCCGACAACGCGATCCGGTGATCTACCAGCAGCTCGGCGACTTGGTCGACCAGATAGAACACGCCTTCGACCACGGAGACACGGCCGCCGCGCTCGACGGCGACCGGCTCTTCCACGCCACCCTGGTCACGGCCACCCGAAGCCCCCGCCTGTGCCGCTTCCACGCGCAGCTCCAGCAAGAACAGCGCCTCGCCCTGGCCCTGGCCGAACGCTCCCGCCGAGAACTCGGCCGCACCGAAGACGACCACCGCCGACTGCTGGACGCGCTGCACGGCAGCCCGAAACAAGCCAGCACGGAACTCACCGGACACCTGCGAGCCGGTGCCGCCGAACTGCGACGGCTGCTCGACCTGCTCGCCCACCAGAGCGAAAGAGAGACGCCTCGTGGCTGAACGCAGCTGGGACCTGATCGTCACGCCCTGGCACCTCGACCAGCACCTTCCGGAATTCCCGATCCCCGCCACCGCGACCCAGGTCGTTCCCCCGGTCCTGCCCGCCGGCCCCGTCCCCGCCCGGATGAGCCTCCTCCACCGGGCAACAACCGACACAGTGGCCCATACCGCCCGGCCCCTGGTCCTCTCCGGGGACTGTCCCACCAGCCGCGCCGCCGTAGCCGCACTGCAGCAACGCCACCGAGACCTGGCCGTGCTGTGGCTGGACGCCCACGGCGACTTCAACACCCCCGCCATCTCCACGAGCGGATACATCGGCGGCATGGCACTGGCCATGTTGACCGGCCGGACCTCGGGTCTGTTCGACGACACCCTCGGCCTGCGCCCCGTCCCCGACACCAGCGTCGTCCTCGCCGATGCCCGCGACCTCGACCCCGCCGAGCGCGACTCGCTCGCCGCCAGCCAGGTCCACCGCATCCCCGCCGACCCCGCCGCGATCGCCGCCGCCCTCGGACGGCTCGGCCCGGTGCCGGTCTACCTCCACCTCGACATCGACGTCATCGACAGTGCCGACCTCTCCGGCGCGCGCTTCCCTTCCGGCCCCGGCCCCTCGCTCGCGCAGATCGAGGACTGCCTCGCCGCTGCCGCCGCCTCCGCCGATCTCGCCGCCGCTTACCTCGCCTGCGCCTGGCTCCCCGAACACGTCAACGACGAGACCACCCGCCAGACGATCACCCGCCTCACCGCGGCCCTCGGCGCCAGCCTGAGCTGGCGCGAACCCACCAGCCGCTGACCGATTCCTTTCCGCCCCGCCCGGGGTCTATCCCGTCATGACCACGACAACACAAGACCCCAACCGCACGCTCTGGGAAGCACGAGCACGCGGTGAGCAAACCCCGGCCTGGGAAACGCTCGCCACAGAGCCAAAAGACATCGCGGTCGAGGCGGTAGACACACCGGCCGGACTATGGCTGCGACCGCCGAACGCCCTGGCCGGTCCAGCGATCCTGGCCATCCACGGCGGCGGTTTCGTGGGCGGATCCTCCGGCACTCATCGCCGGATGTTCGGCCATGTGTCCCGGGCCGCCGGGGCAAACACGTTCGCCGTCGACTACGGCCTCACCCCCGAGCACGTCTTCCCCAGCCAGCTCGACACCGTCACAGCGGCCTATCAATGGTTGCTCAGCAACGAATCCGGCCCGATCGCCATCGCTGGCGACTCCTGCGGAGCAACGCTGGCAGTAGGCCTCGCCGCACGCGCCCGCGAGGAGAACCTGCCGATGCCCGCGTCCTTGCTGCTGCTGTCCGCGTGGACCGATCTCGAAGCGAACGGCGCCACTTACGACACCGGCACCGACCCATTCTTCACCCGAGAGCTGGTCCGCACCCTCGCGACCGGTTACCTGGCCGGAGCGAATCCGCGTGACCCGCTCGCGTCGCCCCTCCACGCGGACCTGCGCGGGCTGCCGCCGACGTATCTTCAGGTCGGCGCGGAGGAATCGCTGCTGGACGACAGCAGGGAGCTGGCCCGGCGGATGCGGGCGGCGAGCGTCGAGGTCCGCATCGACGAATTCCCCGGCCAGGTCCACACCTTCCAGATGGCCGCGGGCAACACCGCCGTGGCCGACGAGGCGGTTCGGGAGGCGGGATCGTGGCTGCGGTCGACACTGGTCCGGTGACGGATTTCGAACGGGCGGCGGCCCCGCTCCGCGGCGAGCTGCTGGCGCACAGCTATCGGCTGCTCGGGTCGTGGCACGAGGCCGAGGACGCGGTCCAGGAGACCTACCTGCGCGGATGGCGCGCCTGGGACGGCTTCGAGGAGCGGTCCTCAGTACGCACCTGGCTGCACCGCATCGCGACCAACGTGTGCCTCAACGCCGTCCGTGACCGCGGGCGGCGCGCCCTGCCCTCAGGCATCGCCGCCGACGACACGCGACCGGACGTGCTGCCGCCGGAAACGTGGGTCGAGCCGTTTCCCGGCGACCGCGCGGATTTGCGGCTGGCGTTGATCGCCGCGATGCAGACGCTGCCTCCCGCCCAGCGAGCCGTGTTGCTGCTGCGCGAGGTGCTGGCGTTCCCCGCCGCCGAGGTCGCCGAGATGATGGACATGTCCGTCGCCGCAGTCAAAAGCAGTCTGCAACGCGCCCGAGCGCGGCTGGCCGAGGTCGAATCCGGTCCTGAGGACGTCGTCGAGCCCACCTCCCCGCAGGCGCGGCGGCTGCTCGACGCGTACGTCACCGCCTTCGAGAGCGCGGACGTCACTGGCCTGACAAACGTCCTTCGCGCGGACGCCACGCTGGAGCTCCTGCCGAGCCGCACGTGGTTCAAGGGCATGGGCGACTGTTCCCAGGTATTCGCCGAGGCGGTGGGCAAGCCCGGCGACTGGCGGATGGACCGAGCGGTCGTCAACGGTCAGCCCGCGGCCGTCGTCCGCTGGCACGGGGAACCGTTCGGCGTCGCGGTACTCGACGTCCGACGGGACGGCATCGCGGGAGTGACGGTCTTCAACGACCCGGCGCTAGTCGAACGTATCGAGGTCACTCCGTCTTCTGCCTAGCCGCCAGCGTCTCCTCCACCTCCGGCACCCAAAAGCTGAGTTCCAGGGTCTTCACGCTCGCCCAATGCGACATCAACCGGCCTTGCGCGACCAACGCCGGGAACGCGCCCGCGAACAGCACTGCGGCGCACGCCGCGAACACCGGATGCTGCCCGACGATCAGCTCGACCACCGACGCCACGAACCCGAACGCCATCGCCGGGCTGGAATTGCGCAGCATCAGCCCGGCGGTGCGCAGTCGCGTCGCTTCCATCGCCGCGTCGGCGTCGTGCAGTTGCAGCGCCGAGAGCAGCAGAAACGAGTCCGCCTCGACGAACACGCTCCCGCGCGCGGCGGGATTGCGGCGCAGGAACTCTTCCCGCGCGTTCCGCTTCCGCCGCCGCGGCAGCCACCGCGACGCCCGCGCTCCCATCGGATACGCCAGGTACCCGAGCAGGTAGCTCGCCACGACGATCCCGATCACCAGCACCACGCCCGGCCCGCGCGAGACGGCGGCGAGGTCGAGCCAGTGCAGCCGTCCGGCGAGATAGGCCAGGAACGCCAGATGCAGCGCGCCGGGGATCGCATAGGTGAAGAGGTCGAAGAGACCGATCGCGAAAGTCACCCGGTGATCCAACTACGACCGGGCACTCTCCGGTACGGCTTTCAGGCGATCACGCCGACGAACCGCCTCCCCTTGCGAGCGCCTCGACGCGGTTCATCGGCCCGTTGTAGTAGTTCTGGTCGCCGGGCAGGCTGCCGGTGCGCGAGAACTGCCAGATGCTCTGCTTGTCCCAGCCCGCGGGGAGTTCGCCGATGTCCGGGGCGTAGCGGGCGAGCCACAGCGGGTTGGTGTCGCCGAACCCGCCCGCGTTGCCGGTGCAGAGCTTCCACCAGGACGTCGAGGTGTAGATGAGCGCGCTGCGGCGCTGTTTCGCCAGGTACCGGTGGGTGAAGTCGGCGATCCAGGCGGTCATGTCGGCCTGGCTTTTGCCGTAGCAGGCGTCGCCGTACGGGTTGTACTCGATGTCGAGCGCGCCCGGCAGCGTCGAGCCGCCGCCGTGCCACGCGCCGCCGTGGGCGATGAAGTAGTCGGCTTGCTCCGCGCCGCTGGAGACGTCCGGGCGGGCGAAGTGGTACGCGCCGCGGATGAGGCCCGCGTCGTGCGCGCCGTTGTACTGCTGGTCGAACTGCGGGCTGACGAATCCGGTGCCCTCGGTCGCCTTGACGTAGGCGAACCGGGCGCCCGCTCCCGCGGCCTGGCCCCAGTCGACCGCGCCCTGGTGCCCGCTCACGTCGTGGCCGAGGGTCTGCCCGGCCGCCGGGTCGAACCGCGGGCTTCCGCTTCGGACGCCTTCGTGCCGCAGAATTTGTGAACCGGCAACATTCTCGCCGGCCTTCGAGTAGTCCGCGGCGGCGGCCGGTCCGGCGGTCGCGACGCCGCACGCCATCGCCAAAACCGACACGGCGGCGGCGAAGGCGAGCCGCCAGGGTTTGTCCGTTGCTGTCCGGGTCACCGAGACTCCGATCTTCACGGCGGCAGGTCCAAGGTCATCTTGCGGCACGACGCCGCGCGAGGCTGGCTGCGTCACCCGGACGTGAACAGGATTCCGATAGCCGGAATCGCGCCAGTGGTCCAGACAACCGTGACCGAGTTGTGACCGGCGCCACGCGGCCGGGCGTTTAATTTGTTGTGGCCGACCACAAACTGGTGGGTAAATCCCCTACCGCGGAGGTGTCCCCGACGTGAACCGGACTTATCGACCACCCCGAACTCGTCGATCCCGTGGCCCGGCAGTCGCGATGCTGGCCTTGCTGGCCGCGGCCGGGCTCGCCGTCCCGGCCGCCGCGGCCCCAGCGTCCGGGCAGGCGGGCTGCACCGGCCAGTCCGATCAGCCCGATTTCGGGCCGAACGTGCACGTTTTCGACCCGGGAATGCCCTCCGCGACGATCCAGGCCCAGCTGGACAAGGACTTCGAGGCGCAGAAGGACACGCAGACCGCGCAGTTCGGCTCGGGCCGCGTCGCGCACCTGTTCAAGCCGGGCACGTACGCGGTGCACGACAACGTCGGCTTCTACACCTCGGTCGCCGGTCTCGGCCAGAATCCGGACGACGTCCAGATCAACGGCGACATCACCGTGGACGCCTTCAACGGGTCCGACCAGGGCTCGGCGCTGCAGAACTTCTGGCGGTCGGCGGAGAACATGGCGGTCACGCCTTCCAGCGGCAGCGACCGCTGGGCGGTGTCGCAGGCCGCGCCGTTCCGCCGGATGGACATCAAGGGCGGGCTGCAACTGTTCCCCGCCAGCTACGGCTACGCGAGCGGCGGCTACGTCGCCGACACCCGCGTGTCCGGCCAGGCCGCGTCGGTTTCGCAGCAGCAGTGGTACACGCGGGATTCGGCGCTGGGCAGCTGGGACGGCGGCGTCTGGAACATGGTCTTCTCCGGGACCACCGGCGCGCCGGCCAACTCGTTCCCGACCCCGCCGGAAACCACGCTCGACACCACGCCGGTGTCGCGCGACGTGCCGTATCTGTACGTGGACAACGGCGGCAACTACCGCGTCTTCCTGCCGTCCCTGCGCACGAACGCGTCCGGGCCGAGCTGGGCGAACGGCGGCACGCCCGGCGAGTCCGTCCCGATGAGCCAGTTCCGCGTCGTCAAACCCGGCGACACCGCGGAGAGCATCAACAGCTCCCTCGACTCCGGCTGCAACCTGTTCTTCACCCCCGGCGCTTACCACCTCGACCAGACGCTGAACGTGACCCGTCCCGGCACGACCGTGCTCGGCATCGGCTACCCGACGCTGATCCCGGACAACGGCGTCGACGCGATGCGCGTGTCCGATGTGGACGGTGTGCGGGTGAAGGGCCTGCTCTTCGACGCGGGCACCCAGAATTCGCAGTCCCTGCTGACCGTCGGCGAAAGCGGGAAGCACACGAGCCACGCGGCGAATCCGACCTCGCTGCAGGACGTGTTCTTCCGCGTCGGCGGCGATCTGGCGGGCAAAGCGACCAACAGCCTGGTCGTGAACAGCGACGACACGATCGTCGACCACGTCTGGGCGTGGCGCGCCGACCACGGCAACAGCGGCACCGTCGGCTGGACCACGAACACCGCGGACACCGGCGTGCTCGTCAACGGCGACAACGTGACCGCGACCGGGCTGTTCGTGGAGCATTACCAGAAGTTCCAGGTCGTGTGGAACGGCCAGAACGGGAAGACGATCTTCTTCCAGAACGAAATGCCTTACGACGTCCCGGATCAGGGTTCGTGGAATTCCGCGCCCGGCACTGCCGGGTATGCCGCGTACAAGGTCGGCCCGGACGTGACGTCGCACGAGGCTTGGGGTCTGGGCAGTTACTGCTTCTTCGACACCAACCCGGCGGTTTCGAGCTATCACGCGTTCGAGGTGCCGCAGAACGGCGGAGTGAAGCTGCACAGCCTGCTGACGGTGTCGCTGAACCACCGCGGCACGATCACCCACGTCGTGAACGACACCGGCGACGTGACGCCGGACGGCACGAAGCCGGTCAACGTCCCGAATTATCCGTGACTCGACCGGTCCCCACGTCCGTGAAGGGCTCCTTGAGGGAATCTGATTCCCTCAAGGAGCCCTTCACAGACCGGAACCCCGCACCAGACAGGGCAGGCGCGCGTCAGCCCAGCGCGGTCGCCCGGCTCACCGACTCCCAGGAGTCGAGATCCTGAGTCAGGGCCTCGATTTTGCCCCGGATCGCGTCCACGGCGTCGCCGCCGAGCGCGAGCCGCAGCGGGGCGTCCGGAGCGTTCACCGCGCGAAGGATCGCGGACGCCGCTTTCGCCGGGTCGCCGGGCTGGGTTCCGTCCATTCCCTCGATCGCACCCCGGGTGGCGGCGGTCGTTTCGGCGTAGGCGTCGATCTTCCGGGAGCGGTGCATCGCCGCGCCGCCGAACGACGTCCGGAACGCGCCCGGCTCCACGATCAGCACCTTGACCCCGAGCGGCGCGACCTCCGCCGCGAGCGCCTCCGACATGCCTTCCAGTGCGAATTTCGCCGCGCAGTAGGCCCCGAACGCGGGCGGCGCGAGCAGTCCGCCCATCGAGCTCATCTGCACGATCGTGCCGCTCCCCTGTTCCCGCAGCAGCGGGACGACGGCCTTCGTCATCGCGACCGCGCCGAAGAACATCACCTCCAGCACCGCGCGCAGGTCGGGCAGCGTCAGTTCCTCGACCGCACCGACCGAGCCGTGTCCGGCGTTGTTGACGAGCACGTCGATCCGGCCGAACGCGTCCAGCGCGGTCCGCACCGCGGCGTCGATCTGCGCCGGGTCGGTGACGTCCAGCGCGGCCGTGCGCACCCGGTCCCCGCCGGATTCGGCGAGGCCGGCCAGCGTCTCCGGCTTGCGCGCGGTCGCGACGACCCGGTCCCCCGCGGCCAGCGCGGCCTGCGCGAGTTCGCGGCCGAAGCCGCTGGAGCACCCGGTGATCAGCCAGACGCGGCCGTCGGTTTCCTCGGTCATTGAGCAGTCCCTCCAGTGGTTTCTTCCGCCTCCGATCGTGGCGCGCGCCCGCCGGGGTCCGCCAACACCGGTTCGCTGGCGGGCTACAGTCTCAGCCTGTGACCCCTGAGCTGCGGCAGCTGCGCTACTTCGTCGCCGTCGCCGAATCAACGAGCTTCACGCGCGCGGCGGCGACCCTCCACATCGCACAGCAGTCGCTCTCGCAGCAGATCACCGTGCTGGAACGCCAGCTCGGCGCGCAACTGTTCGACCGCGACGCCCGCGGCACGCGGCTCACCCCGATCGGCGAACTGTTCCTGCCGGAAGCACGCGCGGTGCTCGCCCGCGCCGAACAAGCGGTGGCAACGGTCTCCCGCGCGGTTCGCGGCGAGATCGGCACCCTGCGGCTCGCTTTCCTTGCCAGCACAGCGAATTACCTGCTCCCGCCGGTCGTGCGCGCGGTCCGGGAGCAGTTGCCGGAGCTGACCGTCACCACCGCCGAACTCTCGATCGCCGAACTGGTCGACGGGGTTCGCGGCGGCCGGTTCGACGCTGGCTTCACACGCCCGCCGTTGGTCGACGGCCTGGAGACGCACGCCCTTCTCACCGAGGAGGTCTGCGCGGTCCTGCCCTCCGGGCACCGGCTGGCTGACCGTTCCTCGCTGCGCCTGGCCGATCTCGCGGACGAGCCGTGGGTGCTGACGCCGCGCACGTCGTGGGATCAGTGGCACCGTAAGTACGACGCCGACTTCGCGGCCGCCGGGTTCACGCCGGACGTCGTGCAGCGCACCGCGACCGTGCAGGGATTGCTGGGGCTGGTCGCGGCCGGGGTCGGCGTGACTCGACTGGCGCGGTCCGCCCACAGCCTGCGCCGCACCGGCGTGGTGTTCGTGCCACTGGAAGGCGAAGCCGCGCACACCGTGCTGGTGTGGCGCTCCGACGGCCCTCGGCCGGCCGCGCTCCTGGAGGTGGTCACGCGGCTGGCCGAGACGACGGATCTGTCCGGCGCGGGCTGACTGACAAGCGCGTCAAAGTCCCCCGTTGTTCTCGTCCAGCTCCAGGGCCCGCGTTTGCTGCGCGAGCGCCTTTTCCTCCATTGCCTTCATCTCGGCGCGCTTCGCGTCCGAAATGGGTGTGTTCCCGTCGTGGCCGCGCAGTTCCGGCGGGTCGTAATCGCCGTTCTCCCACCGTTTATACATCGGGTCGTTCTTGTCCTTCGGAGCCTGGAAGCCCCATTTGTCGAGCAGTTCGTCGGCGGATCCCTTGGGGTATTCGCCGGTGCGGCGCTGTTCGTACGCCAGGTGCGCTTCGGCCCGGCCGCCCGCGGTGAGCGGGTCGGTCCGCGCGAACGAGTCGCCGGACGCGGTCATGTCCGCGTGCGCTTTCGAGCCGGGAGCCGGGACATACGGCATTCCCTTGCCGCCGGCGTACATTTCGTCGACCATGCGGTGGTAGGAATCCTCGGACCCGCGCATCCACCGCTGCTCGTCGTCGAAGTCCTTGAGCTCTTTCTTGCGCGCGGCGTCGTTGCCGTTTTCGATTTCGCTGCGGTGTTCGTTGAGGTCGTCGCGGCGGGCTTGTTCGGCCTTCGCGTCTTCCGCCCGCTGTTTGTAGGCGTCCGCCGAAGCCTGCCGCTGTTCCGGGGTGTTTTCGATCCGTTCCCGTACTTCGGAGCCGTCCGGGTGCTGCTTCCCGGGCACCGGCCTGGTGTCGGTTCCGTAGGTGTGGATGCCGTGCTTCGGGTCGTGGAAGTCGGGATGGTGGACGTGTTTCGGGTCGTCGCCGTGGTAGACCTTTTCCTGCGGGCTCACATAGGTGTCGTGCGGCTGGCGTCCCGGCACCTGGTAGGTCGGGCGGGTGTACTTGCCCTCCATGTGCGAGTAGCCCATTTGGTTGAGCTGCAGCAGACCTGAGGTGTCCTTGCGCTCGTAGGCCTGCCGCTGCGCGTGGGCGTAGGTCAGCTGGTGCTCGTCGTGCGTCTTCCCGCCGGTGAACCCGGAGGTGTGCATTTGCTTGCCGCTTCCGGTGCCCGGGTGCATCCGGTGGAAGTCGTGGCTTTCGTAATAGCCGAAACCGGCGTTCTCGAGGGTCTTTTCGTCGGACCGCTTCCGCGCGGCACCGCTGCCGTCTTCCGCGGCGGCCTTGTGGAGCCCGGCGTGCTCGAGCTGGTTGGTCTGCTGCCCGTCGACCTTGTAGCCGTGCGCGTCGCCGATCCGCGCGGCCTCGTTGGACTTGTCGCCGAAAGTGCCGGGCGGATTCTTCGGTTCCTTGGCGGCCTTCTTGGCCGGGGGCTGGCCGGACGTGGTGTTGCCGCGTTTGCGCTTGTTGTTCGTCCGCGACGCGTTGGCGGCCGCCTGCTGTTGTTGCTGCTGCCGCTGCATTTCCGCGAGCTTCTTCGGACACGGCCCTACCGGGGCGGAGGCGGTGAGGCCGAGCGGGTCGACCATCGCGTTCGGGTTGTCCACGTAGGCCAGCGAGTCCGGGGACGGGCCGAGGCCGAGCGGGTCGTGCGAGAGGTAGCGGCCGGTTTCCGGGTCGTAATAGCGGTGCATGTTGTAGTGCAGCCCGGTTTCCGGGTCGTAGTACTGGCCGGGGAACCGCAGCTGAGTGCGCGCGGTCCCGTCCTCCGCCACGACCGAACCCCACAACGACGTGCGCTGGTGCCCGGCCAGCGCGCCGGCGCCGTCGAGCAGTTCGGCGGGCGCGCCCACCAGGTCGGTGACGACGGCGTGGAACCGCTCGCCGGAGCGTTCGCCGAGCGTCCGTTCGGTCTGCGCGAGCACCTGGTCGGAGTCGGGCAGCCAGTCCCACACGGTCGCGACCTGCGGCCGGCCGGGGACGCTGTGCACCTGCTCGGCGGGCTGGTAGTGGTCCCAGGCGAACTCGATCAGCTCGGCCACCGCGCCCGACTGGTCGAGGCGCTGCTTGGCGACGCGCCTGCCGAGCGCGTCGTAGCGGTAGCGCCAGACCGTGCCGTCCGGGGTGCGCACGCCGGTCAGCCTGCTCGCGGAGTTCCACTGGTATTCCCACCGCTGCCCGCGGCGCTCCCGCACCACGACCCGGCCCTCGGCGTCGTGGGCGTAGCAGGTCTCGCCCGCGGACTCGACGAGGGTGCCCCGGTAGGTACGGGTGCCTGCTGCGGCCGGGTCGCCCGGCCAGGCGGCTTCAGTGATCGCACCGGCCGCGTCGTAGCCGTAGGTTTCCCGCCAGTCCGGGCCCTGGACCGCGCTGACGCGGCCGCCGGGGCCGACCTCGAACGAACGCGGCCCGGCGAGCAGATCGCCTGTCGCGTAAAGGTTTCCGTCCGGCAGGTAGCGGTAGTCGCGCTGCTGCACGGTCGTGTCGCCGCGCAGCACGGTCTGGCCGCGCAGCTTTCCGGTCGAGGTCCAGTGCTGGCGCAGTTCCGCCACCGGCGCGGTTCCGGCGAAGAGCCGGCGCACCGTTTCCTGTCCCGCCGCGTCGTACTCGAACCGCAGCGTGCGGCCCGCGGTGGTGATCGCGGTCGGGCGGTCCGCGGAGTCGTAGCCGACCGACGATTCGGCCCCGCTGGGCGTGCGGCGGCCGGTCCGCCTGCCGAGCGCGTCGTACTGGGACCGCACGACGCGGCCGTTGATCGACTCGGACACCAGCTGCCAGGACGCGTCGTAGTCGAACCGGACCTCGGTCTCGCCGTTGCGCGCCAGGATCATCCGGTCCGCGTGGTCGTAGGCGAATTCGGCGACGTCGTCGTCGGCGGCGCGCCGCACGAGCCTGCCGAGCGCGTCGTATTCGAGCGCGATCGCCTGCCCGGCCGCGTTGACCCGGCGGACGAGCTGCCCGGCCGCGTCGTAGCCGTAGCGCAGGATCCGGCCGTTGTAGTCGGTCTCCGCGACGACCCGGCCCGCCCGGTCGTATTCGTAGCGCCAGACCAGGCCGCGTTCGTTCGTCACCGTCGTGAGCCGCAGTTCGGTGTCGTAGCCGAACCGCCGGACGCCGCCGTCCGGGTCCTGTTCGGACAGCGGCAGGCCGAACGCGCCGTACTCGACCCGGTGCACGCCGCCGCGCGGGTCGACCGACTCCTCGACGTTGCCGACCGCCTTGAACCCGAACTTGCTCACCGAGCCGTCGGCGTTGCGCTGCTGCACCAGATCGCCTGCCGCGTTGCGCACCCGTTCCACGAACGCGCCGGTCGGGCCGGTGATCGAGGCGATCGCACCGAGCGCGTCGTAGCGGTACCGGGTCACCGCGCCGTCGGGAGCGGTGATCGCGGTGGGCAGGCCGGCCGCGTCGGACTCGATCCGGGTGACGCCGCCGAGCGCGTCGGTCCGCGTCGCCACCGCTCCGGTGACCGGGTCGTAGGTGTAGGCGGTGACCCCGCCCGCCGGGTCGATTTCCTTGGCCAGGCTGCCTTGTTCGTCGTACTCGTAGCGCCAGACGTCGCCGGAGGGGCCGGTCGTCGAGATCGGCAGGCCGCGCTCGTCGTACTCGTTCGCCAGCCGCGTGCCGTCCGGGCGGGTGACCGCGACGACGTTGCCGACCTCGTCGTACTCCCAGCGGGTGGCGTGGCCGAGCGCGTTGACGCTGGCGGTGACGCGGCCGTACTCGTCGTATTCGGTGGTCGAGGTGTTGCCGAGCGGGTCGGTCTCGGCGATGACCTTCAGCTGGTCGTTGAGCTGGAAGCGGCGGACCGCGCCGAGCGAGTCGGTGACCGTGGTGACCAGGTTTTCCCGGTCGTAGGACAGTTCGGTGTCGAGGTAGCCGCCGTCGCCCCGGGCGCGCACGCACCGGCCGTCGCTGTCGTATTGGTAGCTGTACCAGCGTCCGTTGACGTCGTCCCAGCGCACCATCCGGCCGTCGGCGTCGTAGCGGAACTTGTGCGAGGTGCCGACCGCGTCGACGACCTCGACCAGCCGGCGAGCGGAGTCGTAGCGGTACTCCCGGACCGCCACCGGCTCGTCCGGCACGCGCAGCGCGGTGACCAGCCCGTCCGCCGAATCGATGCTTACCCGGTAGCCGCCGGAGTGCTCCATCTCCACCGGCACGCCGTCCTCGTAGCGGAAGACGATCCGGTTGCCCGAGCTGTCGGCCAGCGTGTGCAGGCGGAGGGTGCGCGCGTCGGGGTCGCCGGTGAAGTAGCGGATGACGTTGCTCTGCGGGTCGCCGACGATGAACCCGGTGGTGATCCGGCGCAGCGCGAAATACGGACCGTCGTCGGTGGCCACGGCTTCGATGTCGCGCGGGAAGGGGAAGCGGACCAGCACGCCGTTCGGGGCGGCGTAGTGCAGGCCGTCGTCGCGGACCTCGAGCCGTTCGTCCAGCGTGGAGGACCAGGTGGGGCCGAAGAATCCGCCGGAGCGGTAGGACGAGCGGTGGGTCCGTTCCACTGTCAGCGGCAGCATTCCCGGCAGGCGCAGGTCCTCCTGGACCAGGAACACCGCGCCGGTGGCGACGTCGATCGGGTCGCCGCAGTCCCGGACTTCCTTGGGGTCGGTGTGGTGTTCGGCGGGGTTCTGGTTGCCCCTCGGCTGCTGGGTCGAGGACGTGTGCACGTCGTTGCCGCCGGTCTCGTGCGACCCGGAGCCGCCTTGGCCGCCGCCTTCGTGCCCGCTTTCCGAACTGCTGGTGTGGGTGTTGCCGGTGTTGCCGGTACTGCCGTGGTGCCCGCCGCCGCCTTCGGCCCCGGACGTGTGCGTGCCTTCGTTGCCGCCAGGGCCGGAGCGGGTGCCCTCGGTTTTGACGTTGATGTCCTTGGGCGTGTGCGTGGGAGCGTTCTTGCCGCCCTTGAGCCCTTTCAACGCCTTTCCGGCGTCCTCGAACAGCGTCCCGGCCTTCTTCAGCAGCGGGATGAGCGCCTTGAAAGCCTTGACCAGCCTGGTGGTGATCTGGGTGATCTTGGACGCGGTCTTCGCGACCGCCGCCGCGACCTGCGGACCGACCCAGGCCATCCCGATGCCCGCGGTGAGCAGCACCTGCAGCGCCCACGAGATGAGGTGCCCGACCAGGTCCGCGATCGTGTCCCGCACCAGCGACCGGACCGCCGCGACGATCTCGCCCGCGGTCTTGACGCCGCTGGCCGCGCCCTCGGACCCCTTCTGGGCGCTGGCGATGAGAGCGGAGGTGTCCGCGGCCCGCTTGCGGTAGCTGTCGGCGGCCTCGCCCTGCCAGTTCTCGAGGTCTTTCTTGACCAGGTCGCCGAGGTCCGCGGAGACGGCTTCGAGTTCTTTGGCGACGTTGGTCCAGGTCTCGGCCTGCGAGCTGATCTCGTCGGCGTTGCCGGTGAGCGCGTCGAGGGCTTGCTTGAGCGGGCCGACGTGCTCCATCAGCCACCCGACGCCCGCGGCGAAGATCGCGCCGAACGGGTCCATGACCGCGGTGAGCACGTCGAGCGCGGTCCCGACGGCCCCGATCGCGACCGCGGCCCAGTTCTTGCTCTCGATCGCGTCCTTGAGCCCGGTGGCGTCCTCGAGCAACGGGACCCCGGCCATCGCCGAGGTCTCCTTCACCGGCGCCACCAATGGATTGCTCACGTTGTTCCCCTCCGCCCGCTGCTGCGTTGATCACGGTACCTACCCGGTTCCGGACCCGCGCGCGGCAGGCGGCGGCCTTGCTTAAGAGGGTGCCTCGCCTGCTGATGTTCCGCGATACTGCCGCTGTGACGTACACCGAGTGGGTGGTCGAGCGGGCGCAGGATTTCGACTCGCTGCGCGGCAGGCGCATCGAGTCGTGGGCCGGTGTCAAGATGGCTCTGCGGGAGGACGGCCCGGACGGCGGTCCCCAGTTCGCCGACCCGGCGGTGCCCTGTCTGCAGTTGTGGGGCATGCAGGCGCACCTGGACGACGGCCGCACGCTGAGCGTCCTGACGTACCAAGACGACGATCTGTTCGGCCTGTGGCCGCAACGCCGCCCGGATCCCCGGCTCGAGAACCGCGAGCGGTGGGACGGGATCTATCGCTGGACGGCGCTGAACGAACTGCCGACCGGTCTGGTCGAGGACGTCGTCGTCTTCGCTGAAGAAGGCGTGCTCGCCGAAGTCGATCTGCGCGTCGGCGGCCGGCCGCTGGTGCTGGTCGCGGGCGAATTGATCGAGGACTGGACCAGGCTGGTGTTCAACCGGCTCGACGAGTCGGTCCTTGTGTTCACCGATCCCGCGGCGGCCGAGCGCGTCGAATGGTCCACGCCGCAGCTCGGCCGCGCCCGGATCGATCCGTGGCCCAAGGTCAGCTTTTGCTGACCTTGACCGAAAACGCGTCGATGCTCATCCCCGCTCCCGGCGTGATGTCCGCCCCCGGGCTGGTGCACCCGCACACCTTGTTCGGATAGGACCCGCCGATCGCCACGTCGAAGATCGCGAAGAACCCGTGGTCCACCGCGGCCTTCCACGTCGCATCGGACACCTGGTTCTGCTTCACCGCGAAGGTTTCCTTGCCGTCCAAGGAAAACCGAAGCTCCTCGGCGGCCGCGTCCCGGCGGTCCACCACCACCGAATACGTGTGGTACCCGGTCTTGCAGCCGGCGCAGTCCTGCAGGTCGCTGCTGATCCCGTCCGGGTCGTGGCACTCCCCCGCCCACTGTCCACAGTGGAACGTGCTGGAATGCTTGTCCAGCGCGTTCACGTTCTCCATGATGTCCAGTTCGCCGATGCTCGGCCAGTTCGCCGCGCCGACCGGCCGGGCGTCCGCGCCCATCGCCCAGAACGCGGGCCAGTAGCCGAGGCCGTGGTCGGGATTCGGCTGCTGGATCGTCGCGCTCATCTCCATCTGCCCGCCCGCCGGCGCGCCGAAGTCGGTGCGCTGGGTTTCGATCCGGCCGGACGTCCACGCGCCGTTCGCGTCGCGCAGCGGCTTGATCACCAGGTGCCCGGCGCCGTCGTGGTAGACGTTGTCCGTCGAGTCCGTCGACGTCTCGATCTCCCCGGTGCCCCAGTTCGCCGCGCCGCCGGGGTAGCCGGTTCCCTTGTCGTAGAGCCAGTTCTGCGGGTCGAGGCCGGTGCCGGCGGGGCCGTCGAAGGTGTCCTCGAACACCGTGGTCCAGGTTTCGGCCGCCTGCGCGGGCGCGGCGGCCATCGACAGGGCGGCCACGGCGGCCAGGATCAACGGGGTTCGGCGCATGGTTGGCCTTCCGGTCGAGTGGGGTGGTCTCAGCAGGGTCGGCCGCCGCCGCTGACCAGTCAAAACAGTCTGCCTGCCGGTTCCGCGGCCGAAGTGCGCGCGGGCAGGGCGCGTCCGGATAGGTTTGAACCACTGCGCGCCGGGGTACCGGCAGGGTGGGAGAACCGCACCCCCTTTGACACCTCCACGGCCGCCGTCGGCGATCTAGCCTGGGTTCATGAGCGACAGCAACCTCCTCGGCGAGTTCCTGCGGGCCCGGCGCGGCACCACCGTCCCGGCGGACGCGGACGTGCTCGCCGACACCCGGCGCCGGGTCAGCGGCCTGCGCCGGGAGGAGGTCGCGCAGCTGGCCGGGGTCAGCACCGACTATTACGTGCGGCTTGAGCAGGGCCGGGAGCGCACGCCGTCGGCGCAGGTCGTCGACGCGCTCGGCCGGGCGCTGCGACTCGACGACGAGGCGCTCGCGCACCTGCATTCGCTGGCCCGGCCGAAGCGGCCCAAGCGACGTCCGGTGAGGGAACGCGTCAGTCCGCGGCTGGTGCAGCTGATGGACGCGTGGCCGCAGACTCCCGCGGTCGTGCTCGGCCGGTGCATGACCGTCCTCGCGTCGAATCTGCTCGGCGGAGCGCTGTTCGGCGGGCACGAATACAGCGGCGACCTGCTGCGGCTGGTGTTCCTCGACCCCGACGCCCGGGACTTCTACCCGGAGTGGGAACAGGTCGCGGTCAACACAGTCGGCGGGCTGCGGTCGGCGGCGGGCTCCGATCTGGACGATCCGCTGTTGATCGAGGCCGTCGGCGAATTGTCGCTCAAGAGCGCCGATTTCCGCCGGTTGTGGGCGCGCCACGACCTCCGGCAGAAAACGCACGAGACGAAACGGTTCCGGCACCAGCTCGTCGGAATGCTCACCCTGCACTACGAATCGATGACCGTGAACAGCGCTCCCGGCCAGCAACTCGTGGTGTACCAAGCGGATCCGGGCAGTCCGTCGGAGGCCGCGCTGGGACTGCTAGGCAGCCTCGCCGCCGGCGACCACCCGCATCACTGACGCTTTTTTCGCAATTTCCGAATTCACCCGAGGGTAGATCCATGTCTGAAAACAATGCACCCGTCTGGTTTATTACCGGATGTTCCACCGGTCTCGGCCGCGCACTGGCGACCGCCGTCCTCGAACGCGGCCTGCGCGCGGTCGTGACGGCCCGCGATCCGCAACGCGTCGCCGACCTCGTCGCCACGTACCCCGGCCGTGCGGTCTCGGTCGCGCTCGACGTCACCGATCAGCAGCAGATTGCCGACGCTGTCGCCGAGGCACACCAAGCCTTCGGCCAGATCGACGTGCTCGTCAACAACGCGGGCTACGGTTACCTGGCCGCCGCCGAAGAAGGCGAAGACACCGAGATCCGCGCACTGTTCGAGGCCAACGTCTTCGGCCTGATGGCGCTCACCCGCGCTGTCCTGCCGGGAATGCGGGCTCGGCGCAGCGGTCACATCGTCTCGGTCTCGTCGCTCGGCGGGCTGGCCGCCTTCGGCGCGACCGGCTACTACCACGCAACGAAGTTCGCCGTCGAAGGCTTCAGCGAGTCGCTCGCCGCCGAGGTCGCGCCGCTCGGCATCGGCGTCACGATCGTCGAGCCGGCCGCGTTCCGCACCAACTGGTCGGGCCCGTCCATGCGGGAATCCGCCGTCCGCATCGACGATTACGCCGGCACCGCGGGCGCGCGCCGCGCCTCGACGCTCGCCACCTACGGCAAGCAGCCCGGCGACCCGGACCGCGCCGCGACCGCGGTCATCGGTGCCGTCACCTCCGCCGAACCGCCGCTGCGCCTGCTGCTCGGACAGGCGGCTTACGCCATCGCCACCGCCCGCCTCGACACCCTCCGCAAGACGTTCGACGACTGGCGCGACGTCACCCTGTCCGCCGACTTCCCGAAGGAATCCGAATGAGCAAGGTCGCCCTGATCACCGGTGCCAGCAGCGGCATCGGCGAAGCCACCGCCCGCCGCCTCGCCGCCGACGGCTGGCACGTGGTCGCCGGAGCGCGCCGCGAAGACCGCCTGGCCGAACTCGCCGCCAGCACCGGCGGCATCGAAGTCCACCGCCTCGATGTAACCGACCGCGCCGACGTCGCCGAGTTCGTCGACCGCGCGGTGCGTGACCACGGCGAGATCGACGCGTTCATCGCGAACGCCGGCGTGATGCCGCTGTCCCGTTTGGACGCCGGGCTGGTCGAGGAATGGGACCGGATGATCGACGTCAATGTCCGGGGCCTGCTGCACGGGATCGCCGCCGCGCTGCCGCACTTCACTCGCCAGCGCCGGGGCCACTTCGTCACCGTCGCCTCGATCGGCGCGCACCAGGTCACGCCGACCGCGGCGGTGTACTGCGGGACGAAATACGCGGCGTGGGCGATCACCGAGGGCCTGCGGCAGGAATGCGACCCGTCGATCCGCGTCACCACGGTCTCCCCCGGCGTCGTCACCTCGGAGCTGGCGGAGACGATCAGCGACCCGGAAACGCAGGAGGTCATGCGGATCTACCGCAAGGACGCGATCGAACCGAAAGCGATCGGCGACGCCATCGCCTACGCTCTCGACCAGTCGGCCGACGTGGACGTCACCGAGATGATCGTGCGCCCCGCTCGGCAACGCTGAGCGAAGGAGGGCGCGCATGCCGCAGTACCTGCTCGGGATCTACCAGCCCGACGGCGGGACCCCGGATCCCGAGGTGCTGGCGGGCATCGCCGCGCGCCTCGAAGCGGTGACCGACGAGATGAAAGCGACCGGCGTCTGGGTCTTCTCGGGCGGGCTGCACCCGGCGCCCGCCGCTCGAGTCGTCCGCGCTTCCGGCGAGGACGTCCTCTGCACCGACGGTCCGTTCGCCGAAGGCAAGGAACACCTGGGCGGCTTCACCGTCGTGACCGCGCCCGGCCCGGAGGCCGCGGCCGAATGGGCCCGGCGGATCGCGGAGATCACCACGCTGCCGGTGGAAGTCCGGGAGTTCCATTGATCTCGACGGCCGTGCTCGAGCGGATCTTCCGCGCCGAGCACGGCCGCGCGGTCGCGGTGCTGGCCCGGGTTTTCGGCGACCTGGACCTCGCCGAGGACGCAGTCCAGGAGGCGTGCGCGATCGCCACCAAGAAATGGCGCGCGGAAGGGCTTCCGCCGAGCCCCGCGGGCTGGCTGATCACGACCGCCCGCAACCGCGGAATCGACCGGCTCCGGCGCGAATCCACCCGCGCCGACCGCCACGCGCAAGCCGCGCTCCTGCACGCCGCCGAACCGTTCGACGAAGGCGCGATCCCCGACGAACGCCTGCGGCTGATCTTCACCTGCTGCCACCCCGCGCTCAACCCCGCCGCCCGGGTCGCCCTCACCCTGCGCCTGCTGGGCGGCCTCACTACGGCCGAGATTGCACACGCGTTCCTAGTCCCGGAATCGACGCTGGCACAACGCCTGGTGCGCGCGAAAGCCAAGATCCGCGACGCCCGGATCCCCTACCGCGTTCCTGACGCCGCCGACCTCCCGTCTCGGCTCAACGCCGTCCTCGCGGTGCTGTACTTGATCTTCACCGAAGCCCACACCGCCAGCACCGGCCCGGATCTCGCCCGCCCGGACCTGGCCGCGGAGGCGATCCGCCTGACCCGGATCCTCGCCGCGCTGCTGCCCGACGAACCGGAAGTCCTGGGCTTGCTCGCACTGCAGCTGCTCACCGAATCCCGCCGCGCTGCCCGCCTCGACGCCGACGGAATCCCCGTCCTGCTGCCCGACCAAGACCGCGCCCGCTGGGACTGGGCGCTGATCGCCGAAGGCCAGTCGCTGGTCCGTCAGTGCTTGAGACTGGGCCGCCCCGGGCCGTACCAGATCCAGGCCGCGATCAACGCCGTCCACAGCGACGGCACCGACTGGGTCCAGATCCTCGCCCTCTACGACCAGCTGTTCGCTCTGACCCCCACGCCGATCGTCGCGCTGAACCGCGCCGTCGCGGTGGCCGAGGTTGAAGGCCCCGCTGTCGCGCTGACCATTGTGGACAGTCTCGACCTCGGCCACCGGCACCTGTTCCACGCTGTCCGGGCGGATCTGCTCGCCCGGCTAGGCCGAACCGCCGACGCCGCGGAGGCTTACGACGAGGCTTTACGCCTGGTCGCCAACGAGGCCGAACGCCTTCTGCTGCAACGCAAACGGGCCGCTCTCAGCTGACTGACTGATCACTTCTTCGCCGGGAGCTCGCCCTCAGCCCGCTTTCCCGCGGCTGATGACCCCTTCGACGATCTTCGTCAGATGCGCGCCGACGTTCTCCACACCGCCGTTCTGCACCGCGATCTGCGCCCCCTCCATCGCGAACGTCAACTCCGCCGCACCCAGCTCCGGATCGGCTAGCCCGAGCCCCTCGCACATCGCCCGGAGCCTGGCGAACTGCCGGGTCTTGTGCTCGCTGATCAGCCGCCGCGCGGGATGGTCCGGGTCGGGCAGTTCGGCGACGGAGTTCGTGAACGGGCAGCCGCGATGGGAGAACTCGGGCAGCCCGTCGACGATGAACCGCCCCACCGCGCGGATCTGCTCCGCGAAATCGCCCGGATGCGCCTGTTCGGCCGCGTCGAACGCCGCGGAGTAGTCGTGCACGACGATCCGCAGCCATTCCGCGATGAGCGCGTCCTTGGTGCCGAAGTGCCGGTAGATCGCCATCTTCGTGGTCCCGGCGCGGTCCGCGATCGCCTGGACCCCGACCCGCACCACGCCCTCGTTGAGGAAGAGTTCCTCGGCCGCGTCGAGGATGCGCTCGCGAGGCGGCAACGTCGCGACCCTCGTCGGCCGCCGGTCGGAGGTGCTCGTCATCGGTTCTTCCTCGAGAGGGCTTGGCAATCCGGTTCGTCCCGGCTACGGTACACAACCGTCCCTCGTGATACCACTCGGTATCACTCAATACGGATGAGTCTCCCGAAGGGCCCTGCTGGTGAAAATCTCCGAATACGCGAGCTGCGACGCGGTCGCCTTGGCTGACCTGATCGCCCGCGGCGAGGTAACGACGGCCGAGGTCGCCGACGCGGCCGCGCGAGCTGTGGAAGCGATCAATCCGCAGATCAACGCCGTAGTCGAAACCTGGCCGCCCGAAGACGCTCCGGCCCCCGGCTCCGCCCCGCTGGCAGGTGTGCCGTTCCTGATCAAGGACCTGGGCGTCGCCATGGCAGGCAAACGCAGCGAACTCGGCAGCCGCTTGGCCGCAGGCTCCGTGTCCCCCGAAGACTCGTTCCTGATGCGCCGCTTCCGCCAGGCGGGTCTGGTCACCATCGGCCGCACCAGCACCCCGGAAATGGCCTACAGCACCACGACCGAACCGGAGTTCTACGGCGCGACCCGCAACCCGTGGTCCCCTGACCTCAGCGCAGGCGGCTCGAGCGGCGGTTCCGGTGCCGCCGTCGCCGCCGGAATCGTGCCCCTCGCGCACGCCACCGACGCCGCGGGTTCCATCCGAGTCCCCGCCTCCAGCAACGGATTGTTCGGCCTGAAGCCGACCCGGGGCCGGGTTTCGCAGGGCCCCGGTGCCGACGAGGTCTTCAGCGGACTGGCCGTGCAAGGCAGCCTGAGCCGATCCGTCCGCGACAGCGCCGTCCTGCTGGACCTGATCGAAGGCCCCGAACCCGGCGACCCGTACTTCGCCACCCGCCCGGACCGCCCCTACGCCACCGAAGCCCGACTCGATCCCGGCCGCCTGCGGATCGCAGTCCTGCGCCAGCCTTGGGGCGGCCGACAGCCAACCGCGCCAGTCTCCGCAGCCCTCACCGAAACCGCGCGCCTGCTGGAATCCCTGAGCCACGAGATCGAAGAGACCACGCTGCCACTGGGCGTCTCCTGGGAAGAATTCGTCCTGGGCAACACCCGGATGTGGACCGCGAACCTGGCCCCGTGGATCGACAGCATCTCCGCCGCGACCGGCCGCCCCGTCGACGAGACGACCCTGGAACCGGTCACCCTCGCCAGCTACCGCTACGGCCACCAGGTCACCGCCGACCAGTTCGTCCGCGCGCTGGCCATCCGCAACCAGGTCTCCCGAACCTTCGCCCAGCACTTCGCCCGCTACGACCTGCTGCTCTCCCCCACCCTGCCGGAGCCGCCAGTCCCGCTAGGCGTCTACGGCGACGGTGCCGAACACCTGGACGGCCTAGGCTGGCTGGACCGCATCCTGGACCGCTCCCCCTACACCGCCGCCGCGAACGTTTCAGGGGTCCCGTCGATGTCCGTCCCCCTGGCCGAACACGAAGGGCTTCCGATCGGCATGCAGTTCACCGCCGCCTTCGGCCGCGAAGACCTGCTGTTCCGCCTGGCCGGACAGCTGGAACAAGCCGCCCCGTGGACGCACCGCAAGCCCCCGATCTGGGCGGCCGAATGACCCCCTGAGTCCACATTGGACGAACAGCGGACGGTGACCCGCGTCCCAGCCACCCCAAACCCTGACGGCGCCACCGGAGTTCTCGCTAGACTTGGCAAGCGATGCGACGATTCCGGTGGTGGTGGGGGGCGCTGGTCCTCGCCTGCGTAGCTGTTCTCGTGGGCTTTTTCGTCTTTTTCGGCACCGAGAGCCGCCCAGGCCAGCCTTTTCCGCGGCAAGGCCCGCCCGGCCGCGGCCCGCTGACCATCGTCTCACTGGGAGACAGCACCGTCTCCGGCGAAGGCGCCGGCGCCTACACCCCCGACACCGACGGCAAGAACGGCGACTGGTGCCACCGCTCGTCCGCCGCGTTCGTGGAAAAGGTCCGCATCCCCGGCGTCTCCGCCCGGGTCAACCTGGCTTGTTCGGGCGCCCCCGCCGCCCAAGTCGCCCTGGGCGAGGCCAAACAGTGGGGCGAACGCTCCCAAGCCGCCCAACTGGCCGACGTGGTCAAGGATCACCGGGTATCGGCGGTAGTGATCGCCGTAGGCGCGAACGACGACCCGAAATTCTCCGCCCAAGTGAGCGAATGCTTCAAGGCATGGTTCTCCTCCGACGGCCCGTCCTGCAACGTCGCTTTGAAGGAAACCTGGAAGTCCAAAGTGGACGCAATGGTGCCGAAGGTGGCGAACGCGGTAGGCGATGTGAAAAAGGTACTGGCCGACGCCGGATACGTGCCCGCGGATTACCAGTTGGTATTGCAGTCCTACGCCACTCCGGTAGGCCCGAACATCCCGCCGGACCTGCAAAGCCTCAACGGCTGCCCGTTCCGCACCGACGACCTGCAATGGATTTCGACCACCGGAATCAGCACGCTTTCCGCAGGCATCAAACAAGCAGCCACCCAATCCGGAGCCCGTTTCCTGGACCTGGCCCGAGCAGGAGAAAACCACGAAGCCTGCTCCGGCGGCGCGAACCCGGCATCAGAATGGTTCACGAGGCTCACCCTGCACCTGAACGACCTGACGCAAGTGGATCGAGCGACGCACGCACTGCAGGAATCCTTCCACCCCAACGCCGCCGGACACGCCGCCATCGCCGACTGCCTCACGGATTTCCTCACGACGCAGCAAGGAAACGCCTCCTGCCTGACCGCCCCCGACGGCAAACTCCACGCCGTCCCCGAACCAGTCAGCTGACTCCCCCCGCGCCGCTTCACCCCGGCAGCAGTCCATGAGGGGAACCCTCACAGTGGGCTTGCCCCGTTTTGACGGACGGGTTTGTTGAGGGCTGTGGTTAGGCTACTTGTGGGTGGTTGTGGAGGGTTGCCCAGGTTGCCGGGCTGTGGTAGCCGAGGCTGGAGTGTCGTCGGCGGGTGTTGTACCAGCCTTCGATGTAGGTGAAGATTGCCTTGTGTGCCAAGGCGTTGGTAGGCCAGGCCTGCCGGTCGAGCAGCTCGGTTTTGATGGTGGCGAAGAATGATTCCGCGACGGCGTTGTCCCAGCATTCGCCTTTGCGGCCGACTGACAGGCGGACGTCGAGTTCGCGTGCGAGGCGGGCGTACTGGCCGGAAGTGTATTGGCATCCCCGGTCGGAGTGGAAGATCACTCCGGGTCCGGGTCGGCGCTGGGCGACCGCGCTGCGCAGCGCCTGGTCGATCAGGTCGGTGCGCAGGTTGTCCGCGGTCGCCCAGCCGACGACCCGGCGGGAGGAGATGTCGATGACCGTCGCCAGGTAGAGCCAGCCCTCCCAGGTGTGGATGTAGGTGATGTCGCCGCACCAGCGCCGGTTGACGGCGGTGTCGGGGGCGAAGCCGCGCTGGACGAGGTCCGGTGCGGGGCCGGCCCCGGGATCGGGGATCGTGGTGGTGCGCCAGCGCCGGGCCGTCCGGCCGCGCAGGCCCTGGGCGCGCATGAGCCGGGCGATCCGTTTCCGTCCGTGGCGATCCCCGTCCGCGGCCAGTTCCGCGCGGATGCGCGGGGCGCCGTAGGTGCCGGCGGAGAGGGTGTGGATCTCGGCGATCTTCCGCGAGAGGACGGCGTCGTCGCGGCCGCGGCGGGACCCGGCGTCGGCGCGGTGGGCGTAGTAGGCGGATCGGGAGACCTTGAGCAGCTCACAGGAACGTTTCACGTTGCCGGTGGGGCTGGCGTTCTCCGCCTCGATGAACGGGTACACGTTCACCGGGTCTCGTTCGCGAAGAAAGCCGTGGCTCGCTTGAGGATCTCGACGTCTTCGCGAAGCCGGCGGTTCTCCGCCTTCAACGCCGCCAGCTCGTCCAGCTCGCCGCTGGCCGGGCCGTCTGCCCGGGTGCCGGCGTCGATCTCGGCCTGCTTGATCCATTTCCGCACCGCGGAATCGGTCAACTCGAAATCGTGCACCACCTGCGGTATCGACCGTTCGCCACGCTGGCATATCCCCACGATCTCGGCCTTGAACTCCGGCGTGAACACCCGCCGAGACCGCTGAGGCCTCTTCTTGCCCATGGACACCATGATGAACATCCTTCCCAGAGACGCTCCCGCGCCCCTCATCCGAGATGTCCGTCAAAACGGGTCACGCCCACAGACTCTGAGTCCCTCAGGGTTCCCCTCACGACCCACCGCCGTCTGTGAGGTGCCCCTTCACGGAATCAGATTCCCTCAAGGAGCCCTTCACAGCCCACTCCCACCCGCTCGTTCGCTCGCTCGCCGCCGCGATGCGCCCCAACGCGGCGTTGGGTGCATCCCACGCACCCAATGCGGCATTCGGTGCGTCACATGCACCCAACGCCACATTGGGGCGCAAGCCCCGCCCCACTCACCAAACCGCAGCCGATGCACCCAACCGTCAAAGCACCCACCCCACCCCCAACCC